>SKTQ01000192.1 GCA_007122505.1 Bacteroidales bacterium
AAACCTGTCTTTCCTGTCATACCGAACGCGGCAATGAGGTTCTGGCAAACGCGCACTGGAACTGGGAGCGGGAGGCATACATTGAGGGGCGTGGTGTGACTTACCTTGGGAAAAAGAACCTGATCAACAACTTTTGCACAGGTATTTTATCCAACGAAGCCACATGTAACCGCTGCCACATTGGTTATGGCTGGGCCGACGACAGCTTTGATCACAGCGACCCGTTGAACATCGATTGTTTGATTTGTCACGACAACAGCGGTTTGTATGACAAGCAACGCGGTGGTGCGGGCTATCCCGTTCCCGGTCTTGACTTTCAGACCATCGTACAAAATGTTGGCAGGCCGGAAATGGATAATTGCGGGTACTGCCATTTTTATGGTGGCGGCGGCAATAACGTAAAACACGGAGATCTGGAAAATGCCCTGCTCACCGCATCACGCGACGTAGATATACACATGTCGGTTGAAGGTGGAAATCTGCATTGCATCGATTGCCATAAAACCACCAACCATCAGATGCTGGGCCGGTATTTTGGCGTATCCAGCGACAATACCATGCGGGCAACCTGTGAAGACTGCCATACCAGCATGCCCCATGTGGACCGGATTCTGAATGAGCATGTGGTAACCGTTGCCTGCCAAACATGCCATATACCTGTATATGCCAAGGTAAACCCCACCAAGATGCACTGGGACTGGTCAACAGCCACCGACAGGATTGACGGGCAGCCCTATGAAATCATCGATACGCTGGGTAATTTGCTATACACTTCTGCCAAAGGAGACTTTCACTGGGTTCAGAATGCCGTGCCGAGCTATGTTTGGTTCAACGGTACGGCCGACCATCATCTGATCTCCGATATCATTGGTGAAAATGACAGTGTGATCTTTATCAACACCCTCTTTGGTGAAGCCGGCGATCCCAATTCGCGCATCTATCCGGTAAAAATTCATACCGGACGCCAGCCCTACGACATCGAGTATCGCACCATCATACAGGCCAAGCTGTGGGATAAAGACCCCGGGATGGGGGCACTCTGGGTTGATCTCGAATGGGAAGAAGCCCTGGCTGCAGGTATGGAATATGTGGGAATGCCCTTTTCCGGTCAATGGGACTTTATCGACTCCAAAATGTTCCTGATGGTCAACCATATGGTTTCACCTGCCGATCAGGCCCTTACATGTGAAGACTGTCATACCCGTACCGGAGGGCGCCTGGCAGGCATAGAAGGTGTTTACATACCGGCGCAAACCACCAATGCCGCCGTTGATTACTTCGGCATCATGATGCTGCTTTTTGCCGGTGCAGGTGTATGCGTACACGCGATTCTCCGATATCTTGCCTGGAAAAGAAGAATAAAAAAACCGGTATCAGCCTGATAAAACATCTTCAAACAAAAAAAAAAAAATTAAAAGATATAGCTTGATCATAAATCATTCTGCCATGCAAAAAGTCTATTTATACTCACGATACGAAAGATTCTGGCATTGGACCCAGGCCTTCCTGATATTGTTCCTTGCGCTTACCGGCTTTGAAATTCACGGTTCATTCCGGCTCTTTGGGTTTGAAAATGCTGTACACCTGCACAACAATGCAGCGTGGATACTGATCGTACTGATCATCTTTACCATCTTCTGGCATTTTACAACCGGCGAGTGGAGACAATACCTGCCAACAGCGGAAAATCTCCGGGCACAGATGGCATATTACGTTACCGGTATTTTTCGCAATGCGCCTCATCCCACAAAGAAAAGCAGCCTCAGCAAACTCAATCCCATGCAACGACTGGTTTACCTCGGACTGAAGGTCGTGTTTATTCCTGTAATGGTTATTTCGGGACTCTTGTATATGTTTTACCGCTATCAACTGGATGGAGCCATCACCTCACTGGGCATCGGAAACCTGAATCTGATCGCTTATACCCATACGCTCGGTGCCTATATTCTGCTGGCTTTTGTTATCGTACATGTTTACCTGATCACAACCGGGCATACGCTCACTTCCAATTTGAAAGCAATGATCACCGGGTGGGAAGAGCTTGAAGAAGAGGAAGTGGAAAAAGCAGTTGCCATAGAAGAAAAAAAAGACTCCGTCCAAATTGACCGATCATAAAAAAAAGTTTAAAACATGGACATCAAAATGCAAAGAATACCATATAGAACAGCAGGAAACATGCTGCTTATTTTTCTTTTTTTTCTGCTGGCGGCCTGTACCGGCAAAAAACAGCCTGCAGAACCCGTTCCTTCAAAAGAAAAGACAGCTACCCTGCTGCAATACCTTGAAGAAAACGGCAACCTGCTGAACAGTCCGGCTTTGCCGGCTTTGATCAATGCCGATGATCTTTTCAGATTGCTGCATGCACAGAATGTTCACATCATTGATGTACGGCCCCTGGATGCATACCGTGAAGGACACATCCAACACAGCATCCATGTAAGGCCTTCCCAAATACTCGACCACTTTGAACAGGTCATAGACCCCGGTAGTTTTGACCTCATTGTGCTGGTGTGCGAGAATGCCATGACCAGTGCGTATGTAAACTCGGTTTTGCTGATGCTGGGCTACAACAATGTGTTGACCTTGCGCTACGGGTTAAGCAGTTGGGACAGTGACATTGCTGACGGCAACTGGCTGGGGGCCATGAGCGACCATATGGAAGGCCGGTTGGTGTTTCAGGATAACCCCAAAGGTCCTGCAGGAGATTTGCCGGCCATTACCACCGGCGAAACCAATGGCTATCGTATTCTCAGGGCCAGGGCACGGAAAGTGCTTCAGGAGCACATTCCCGGAAGTATGGTTTCAATCAATGAACTGATGGAAAGACCGGAAGATTTTTATATCATAAACTACTGGCCCAGGGCGTTATACGAAGCAGGTCACTTGCCGGGTGCTATCCAGTATACACCCAAATCGTCATTGCACAGCAATCAGTACATACATACACTTCCAACCGATAAGCCCATTGTCCTCTATTGCTTTACAGGGCATCACAGCGCTTATGTAACCCCTTTTCTGCGGATGTTGGGTTACGACGCCTATAATCTTCCTTACGGAGCCAACTCTTTTATTCATACAACCATGTTAACCACCCAGGTGGCAACACGGTCATTTACCGAGGCAAGCATCCATCATTTTCCCTTGGTGGGTAAGGATCACTCAGAGCTTTTGGTCCCTGAAAAAGAAGAGGAAGAAAGCGCTGTTCCCATCATTGGCGGTTGTTAAAACAAGATATTGCTGAAACATAAAAAACAATGCATATGAGTACTATTCGCAACAATTACATGAACCCTTACCTGGCGGGCTTTCTGCTGGGCATGGTGTTGCTGGCATCATACATGATCGCGGGCAGGGGGCTTGGAGCCAGCGGTGCGGCCCGCAGTGTGGTGGTTACCACCGTGGCCTCGGCAGCACCCGAATATGCTGAACAATCACCTTTTTATGCGGAATATTTCGCAGGCGTTAATCCTATGGGATCATGGCTGGTCTTTCTGGTCATCGGCGTGATACTCGGTGCTTTTCTAAGCGGTGCCATGTCTAACAGGATGCGTTTTTCCGTCGATCGCGGCCCCAACATCAGGGTGCGGACCCGCATGTTTTTTGCCCTCGGCGGCGGATTGCTTTTCGGACTGGGGGCACAGTTTGGAAGGGGATGTACCAGCGGCTCTGCCCTTAGCGGCATGGCCGTGCTATCCACAGGAGGTATACTGACCATGATGGCCATTTTTGGCACAGGATATCTCATTGCCTACTTTTTCAGAAAACTATGGACCTAACAAAAACCAACACCTATGGCACCCCTCATACCACAAGGAATCATCAATCCTGAACTGACCCTGTTCTTTGCCCTTTTACTGGGTATAGGATTTGGCTATGTGCTGGAGCAAGCCGGATTTTCATCGGCAAAAAAACTTGCCGGCGTATTTTATGGTTACGATTTTGTTGTATTGCGCGTGTTCTTTACAGCCGGCATCACAGCCATGACAGGCATCCTGTTCTTCAGCTACCTTGGGTGGCTCGACATGAATTTCGTTTTCGTCAACCCAACCTTTTTGTACTCCGCCATCCTGGGGGGAGTCATCATGGGTTTCGGGTTTATCATGGGCGGATACTGTCCGGGAACCGGCATCGTTGCAGCCGTAACCGGTAAAACTGACGCCATGGTGTTTGTCATCGGCATGTTTATCGGCATATTTGTCTTCGGTCATTTTTACCAAAGTTTTGAATCCATCTATACCGGACATTTTCTTGGAAACATTTTTGTTTACGACTCTTTAGGCATGTCACGGGCATGGTTTGCCTTGCTGCTGGCAGTGGTCGCCATCATGGCATTTACCATTACCCAGATGATCGAAGACCGCATCAACAAGGTGTCGCCGGAGCAAATCAAAACCCGGCCTTCTTATATGTTGCCGTCCTTTTTGCTGGTCATTGCACTGGTTGTTTTTCTTTTCCTTCCGGAAGAAAGAAGGAGCAATATGCGTGAAGCCAGGCCATCTGAACTGCTGGCACAAGTGCATGATAACGAAGCCTACATAAGTACGCACCGTGTTATTCTGGAAATCAAAAACGGACGCGATGAACTCATTCTGATCGACACCCGCGAGCAGTCTGAGTTTGAAAGGTTCACCCTGCCGGGAGCCATCAACATCAGGGCAGATGAAATTCTGCAGCGTCACTGGCGACCACTATTCAACCAGGATCACCGGCAAAAAGTCTTTTTTGGTAACGGCAACAGCAGCGCCATGCAAGCCTGGTTCACGGCGGCAAGAGCCGGCTACGACAATGTGTATATTCTCAATGGCGGGCTAAACAGGATGTTCAGCGAATTGTTCGTTGATGCGGAAATGCCCGATACAACCGCTTACAACCTGCAGGACAGGTCCAACGCCCGGTTCCTTTATGAAGCCAGGCAGTTCTTCCTGGAGGGCGGCCTGGTTGATGAACAAGCCGACAGAAGACAAAGAATAAAAGCACCGGAAGAATCAGAAATTATTCCGGTAATTGGTGGTTGTTAAAAAAAAGTGAGCAAAATGAAAAATTCAACCCTGAACAACAGCGCAATTTTATTTTTCACGGTACTTATGGTTGCTGTTATCTTTTGCGCTGTCACGTCCCGGAATTACCAGATCAGCAACCGTGCCACAGCAGGTAAAGTAATGTCCGATGCTTTTGTTTCCTATGAAAGCCTGTATTATGATTATCTGCAAAACATCGATCACGGCACCCTTCTTGTTGATCTGAGACAACCTGCCTATTATGATGTAAGCCACCTGGAAGGCGCCCACAACATTCCTTTTGATGAATTGCTGAAGCGCAATCACCAGAGAAAGCTGAAAAAGTATGATCACATCCTGCTGTATGCCGACCAGGAGCAGCTATCGGTGGCGGCACAGATGGTATTGCTGGGCACCGGTATCGAAAACGTGCGCGTGATTCCCGGAACCTTTGCCAGCATTATGCAATATGTGGTGGAAACATTTGACCCATCTAAAGCTTTCTACGGCGAGGACAAAGCCCGTTGGGATCATCAGCGGTTTATGCCCATTGGCAGCGGAGAAACAAAAGCACAGCCGGAAAGATCCCCTTCAAGGGAAATCAGAGAAACAGGTGCAGTAATCGGCGGATGCTGAAAATTTAAACAAACGGCTTGGCTGGCAAATGCAAAGCCGCGGATTTTATGCAACTGTCAAAAATCATCATCCGCATCTTCTTCTTGCTGAGCTTTCCGAAATTGTTCAAGAAAAAGCTTGTCAAGCAACAATGCCTGCTTAAGATCCTTCACGGCATCCTTGTCGTTCTTGCTGAGAAATGCCGCTTCGGCCCTTGCCATGTAAGTGGTTGCCCTTTTGTTATCCAGCTTTAATGCCACATCAAAATATTTGATCGATCTGTTGGGGTCTTTCATGTAGAGAGCCACAATGCCCTTACCCAACCAGGCAATGGCACAGGACTTATCTATGTCAACCGCTTTCTCAAAAGCAACTGCCGCATTCTCATAGTCCTCCATGACCCAGTATATACCACCCAGGTCACACCAGGCTTCCACATTTACCGCATCCAGATTGGTAAGCTTTTGCAAGTCTTTTAGCGCCTCGTCATAATCTTCACTGGCTCCATACACCATAGCCCTGGTGTGGTAGTATTTTGTGTTTGACTTGTCCTTTTTTATCAGAGCTGACAATGCTTCCAGTGCCGGCTCATAATCTTCAATCCTGAAAAGTGAACATGCCTGTCCATACATCGCTTCCTGATCCTCACCCTCCGAAAGGATCTCTTCGAATAACTCCAGTGAGCGATCATAATCCTTTTTGGTAAATGCTGTCCAGGCTCGCGTAAGCAGGGTACCCCTGTCAGGTCTGGTCTGATTTGCCATATGCAATTGTGTTTGAAATGTTTTTATTCAAAAACCGGTTCCAAATGTACATGATTTTTTTTTGTTTTACCACCATCGTTTTGCCTGACAGTTTTTCAATATTTTTTTCTTTATGACATGTTGCCTGCGAATGGCTTAGGGTTGCGACATCTCTAACACGTAGTAAATTAATATATTCAGACCTCCTGATCCTACCATTGAATATCAATTAGCTACAACTCTTATGTCGCAAATATGGTAATATCGCGATTTATTTAAGGGTTTTATAAGCTCCTAACCTGTCAATCTGTTTTATAAAACCTTTATTCTTTGTGTTTTTCTTTGCGCCCTTTGCGCCTTTGCGGTGAAAAAATTTTACCACTAAGACACGGAGGACTGCACTCAGTTTATCGAAGTGGCACACAGGATACAAAAAATGCGACACCAAGAACTGCGACAGATCAGGAGTTCTGATATTAATGATGATCAGGTTTTCAATCAAATCATAACAATTTCAAGGTACAGAACATTTTTCCACTATTTTTGTATAACTATTGAAAAGACGAATATTGCACAGCATAAGCCTGAAGCGTTCACAGTGCTGTTTTGAACCATTTTTTTGATCCTGTTGAATATGGATAAATTTTCTTATTTAGGAAACATGGAGGCTTCTCAAATAGAGGCTTTTTACCGGGATTACCTTGACAACCCGGACAAGCTGGAACCGAGCTGGAGGCAATTTTTTGACGGTTTTGAGTTTGCCCGAAAGCGTTACCCCGCACCTGACAGTGCCACTGACCAGGAAACATTGCTTTTCCGCAATGAGTTTAACGTAATTGAGTTGATCAATGGTTACAGGGAACGGGGGCATTTGTTCACCAAAACCAACCCGGTAAGGACGCGCCGGAAATACTTCCCAACGCTGGATCATCAGAACTTCGGCCTGCAGGATAGTGACCTGGACACGGCTTTCCAGGCGGGAAATGAGATTGGTATCGGGAAAAGCAAATTGAAGGACATCATCGGCCATTTGCAGCAAACCTATTGCCAAAGCATTGGTGCAGAATTCATGTACATCAGAACACCTGAGCTTGTTGAATGGTTGAAGCAGCGAATGGAAAGTGCCAAAAACAGGCCACTCTTCGACAATAAGAAAAAAACCCAGGTTCTCACCAAATTAATTGAAGCGGTCGGCTTTGAACATTTTCTCAGAAAACGTTTCCCCGGGCAAAAGCGTTTTTCACTGGAAGGGTGTGAAACCCTCATTCCCGCCCTGGATGCGGTGATTGAGCAAGGGGCAGCCGCCGGCATCAAAGAATACGTGATAGGTATGGCACATCGCGGGCGCCTCAATGTACTGGGAAGCATTTTAAGAAAACCATATCATAAAATTTTCAGTGAATTTGAAGGCAAGGAATATGCAGAAGAAACCCTTCTGGGTGATGTAAAATATCATTTGGGTTGCACACTGGAAACCGCCACGCGTAATGGGCACATGGTCAACCTGAGTATTTCGCCAAACCCCAGCCACCTGGAGTCCGTTAATCCGGTTGCAGAAGGTATTGCGCGGGCAAAAATTGACCTCAAACACGATGGCGATTTCAAGAAGGTGGCACCCATACTCATACACGGCGATGCTTCCATTGCCGGACAGGGGGTTGTTTATGAGGTATTACAGATGTCGCAGCTGCCAGGCTACAAGACCGGTGGCACCATTCACCTTGTGATCAATAATCAGCTGGGTTTCACCACCAACTATCTTGATGGCCGTTCAAGCACCTATTGTACAGACGTGGCGAAAACAATACAGTCGCCGATCTTTCATGTTAACGGCGATGATGTGGAAGCAGTGGTGTATACCATTGAACTGGCCATGGAGTTTCGGCAACGCTTTCAGCGGGACGTTTTCATCGACCTGCTTTCCTACAGAAAATACGGACACAACGAAAGTGACGAACCCCGTTTTACCCAACCAATCCTTTACAAGATCATAGAAAAACATCCCGATCCGGCCACCATCTATGTGGAAAAATTACTGAAAGAAAATGCCATCACCCGTGAAAAAGTAAAGGAAATACAAGACAGTTTCAACAAAAAGATGGAACTGGAACTCGAATTAGCGAGGCAAATCGAAAAGGGGAGCATTGACCCTTTCCTGGAAAACACCTGGAAAGACATTGGCCAGGTAAGCCCTCAGAATGCCAGAAATGAAACAGACACCACTTTTGATTCCGGGCTTTTGAAAGAACTCGGCAACAGTGTGACAAGTCTGCCCGATGGCAAAAATTTCTTCCGGAAGACAGTTAAGCTGATGAAGGACAGGAAGAAAATGATGCTTGAAAAAGACCGGCTTGACTGGGCCATGGCCGAAACGCTGGCTTATGCCACACTGCTAAGTGAAGGATACCCGGTGAGGATTTCGGGTCAGGATTCAGAGCGTGGAACATTCAGCCACAGGCATGCAGTACTTACCATTGAGGATTCGGAAGAAAAATATGTTCCCCTGGCGAATCTCGGAACGGATCAGGCTCCATTTGAGATTTACAATTCCCCGCTTTCCGAATATGGTGTGCTTGGTTTTGATTATGGTTACGCTATGGCTGCTCCCAACAAGCTGACCATTTGGGAAGCGCAGTTCGGTGATTTTAACAATGGCGCGCAGATCATCATTGATCAATATATTGCCAGTGCAGAAGAAAAGTGGAAGGTGCTGAACGGCCTGGTACTTCTTCTCCCCCATGGTTATGAAGGACAAGGCCCGGAGCACTCCAGCGGACGCATGGAACGCTTCCTGAGCCTGTGTGCCGAAAACAACATCCAGGTTGCGAATTGCACCACACCTGGCAACTTCTACCATTTGCTTCGCAGGCAGATGAAGCGGACTTTCAGAAAGCCCCTGGTGGTTTTCACACCCAAAAGTCTTTTGCGGCACCCAGAATGTACCTCATCGATGGAAGAGCTTGCCAATGGACGTTTTCAGCCGCTGATTGATGACCATGATGCAAATCCGGAACAGGTAGACAGGGTTTTGATTTGTTCCGGAAAAATATATTACGACCTCCTGGAAGAAAAGCGAAAAAAAGGATACAACAACGTGGCCATTGTTCGGCTGGAACAATTGTATCCCTTGCCGGAGAAGGACCTCGACGCCATCAAAAAGAAATACAAACATGCCAAACGCTGGATATGGGCCCAGGAAGAACCAAAAAACATGGGCGCCTGGTCCTTTATCCTGATGAACCTGAAGGACTATAAGATGAGTGTGATCGCCCGTCCGCCAAGTGCCAGCCCGGCAAGCGGTTCCAGCAAGTTTCACCACATGCAGCAGAAAAAAATCGTGGAAAAAGCCTTCGAAGAGTGCGACTGCCCCAATGTATGCCGTGAATGCAAGCAGCTGTGCATCAGCCATCTTGAAGAAGTATTAGATTGAAAACGAATGGTTTATAACAGTCAAAAGCAAACAATATGACAATCGACATCAGAGTTCCCGAAGCAGGTGAATCCATTACCCAGGTTGAACTGGCCAGATGGTTGGTTGAAGACGGTTCGTATGTGGAAAAGGATCAGGATATTGCCGAGATCGACTCCGACAAAGCCACGCTGACCATCAACGCGGATGATTCCGGGACCATTCAGATCATGGTAGAAGAAGGTACAACGGTGGAGCCCGGAAAAATCATCGGTCGCATCCACGTTGGCGAGGCCGCCGGTAAAACGGGTGATGAAAAAACCGGCAAACGGGAAGATGCGGAGGTTGCCGGGGACAGCATCACAGAAAAACAGAAAGAAGAACCGCACACCGACAGCGAGAAGCCAGCTGATCCGCAACCTGCGGAAGAGCCGGCACCGGCCGGTGAGCATCCAACAGGGGGTTTCACTTTTTCACCCGCAGCGAAAAAGTTGCTGGAGCAGGAAGGAATTACCGCCAACATGGAGGAGATAAACCCTGCAGGGAAAAGAATCACGAAGAAAGATATCCTGATGGCTCTTGCGGCAGAATTGAGCGGCCAAAAAGACAGCCTCCATATGCCGGAAAAGGAAAAAGCCCCTTTAACTGAGCAGCTGTATCCCTCAATACAAGGCTCGTGGGGCGGCACAAGGCAGGTGGAAAGGCAAAAGATGTCAACCTTGCGTAAAAAAGTGGCTGAAAGACTGGTGGCAGTTAAAAACCAGACTGCCATGCTTACCACTTTCAACGAAGCCGATATGTCGGCGGTAATTGCTTTGCGCAATCAATACAAAAAACGCTTTGAAGAGAAGTATGGTGTTAAGCTGGGATTCATGTCATTTTTTGTGAAGGCAGTTACCGAAAGTATCCCGTTTTTTCCGCAGGTAAACGGACATATCGACGGTAACCAGATCATTCTGCCCGATTATGCAGATGTGGGTATTGCCGTGAGTACACCAAAAGGCTTAATGGTTCCGGTTATACGCAATGCTGAACAAAAGTCCATATTTGAACTGGAGCTTACCATCAATGAAATAGCTGAAAAGGCGCGAAACAACAAGATCACCATTGAAGAGCTCACAGGAGGAAGCTTTTCCATTACCAATGGTGGTGTGTTTGGATCCATGTTATCTACCCCTATCATCAATCCTCCGCAAAGTGCCATTCTGGGCATGCACAATATCATTGAGCGGCCGGTTGCTGTTCATGGAAAAGTGGAAATCAGACCCATGATGTACCTGGCCCTTTCTTATGACCACC
>SKTQ01000120.1 GCA_007122505.1 Bacteroidales bacterium
GAAGGGCATATTCTTGCCATGTTTAAGGGAAAAAACGGGGATGATTACATCCTTGGGGGCGAAAATGTCAGCTTCAATGATTTTTTTGATGTCATGAAGCACGTCAGCGGCAAGAGGCGGATGCTTGTACGTATTCCTTATCCCCTTTTGTGGTTTGCTGCTTTTTTGATGAACACCTTTGGGAAGCTGTTCAGGACATCATCTCCCATCACGCCGGGTTGGGTGAAGCGGTATTTGCAGCACCGGCGGTTGTCCAGCCGAAAGGCTGTGGAAGAATTGGGCTACAGCATTACCCCGCTCCACGAAGGTTTTTCCAGTACCCTTGACTGGATCCGGCAGCAAGAGAAGCCCTTAAAAAATGGTGGCAGCGGGTATTATGCACTCATTACGGGGGCCAGCTCTGGCATCGGAAGGGCTTTTGCCATCGAATGGGCCAGGCGAGGAAAGAAGCTGCTGCTGGTTTCCCTGCCCGGCACAGGCCTGCCTGAACTGTGTGCAGAGATCAGCGAAACCTATGGTGTAGAATGTGGCTTTCTTGAAATTGATCTGCTGGAACCGAATGCCCATGAAGCTGTTTTCGCATTCACAAAAAAAGAAAACATACAGGTCAACGTACTGATCAACAATGCCGGAGTTGGATTCAACGATCGCTTTACAGAAATGCCGGTGGAAAAGATTTCTCACATGCTGATGCTGAATGTTATGACGACAACACACCTGACAAGCATCTTTTTACCGGAGTTTCTTAAACTGCCCGAAGCATACATCCTGAACATCGGCAGCATGGGAGCGTTTGCCCCATTACCCGGTAAATGTGTTTATTCCGCGAGCAAGGCCTACATCATGTATTTGACAAAGGGTCTTCGTGCTGAATTAAAAGGCAGCAATGTGCGGGTGTCTGCAACATTTCCTGCAGGCGTACCCACCAACTCATACGTCAGGAAAAGGATCGACAACGGTGGTTTTTTCGCAAAGGGACTTGCCGTATCGGCAGAAAAGGTCGCCAGCAGCGGCATAGACGGACTGCTGGGAGGGAAGGCGGTTATTTTTCCGGGCAAGCGGATAATGGCCTTCTTTTTAGCTTCTTCGCTGGTGCCGCAGGGCCTTGTGCTCTATCTCACCGGCAGGGCGCTCCGACGAGTTCCGGACAACGGGAATGGCGTATTAATTGGTGATGAGGGAACTGAGAGCTGGGAGATGGGAGCTGAGTGATGGGAGCTGAGAGCTGAGTGATGGGAGCTGGGAGCTGAGAGCTGGGAGGATGGGACTTAAGAGACTTAAGAGACTTGAGAGAGGGGGTGAGAGTAATGAGTAAGAAGTATGCAGTAAAAAGTATGTAGCAAAAACTTTGTGTTTGTGTCCTCTGTGGTGCAAAAATATAATTTAATTCCACGCAAAGGCCGCAAAGGTTAAATCACGCAAAAAGCGCAAAGGATGGCTATTTAATACATTTGGCCTTTCGGCCGTTTAACATTTCACACCTTTTGACATTTCGACCTTTCGACATTAAATTAATACACATGAAGCAACTTTTTCTTTTATTGTTTACGCATTTGATTATTAGCGGCATCATGGCGCAGGCGCCGCAAAGCTTCCAGTATCAGGCCGTTGTTCGTGATGATACCGGTCAGCCCCTTGTTCATGTGGCAGCAGACATCGCCATCGAAATACTTCAGGGCGGCCACGACGGTACCGTGGTGTTTTCAGAGCTGCATCTTGTGGAAACGAATGCTTTCGGATTGGTAAACATACAGGTTGGCAGCCAGGAGTCGCTGGAACATATTGCCTGGGGCGACGACCTGTATTTTATCCGGGTTAGCCTTGATGGAAACATCATGGGAACCACACAACTACTGAGCGTACCTTATGCCTTGCATGCCCAAACCTCTTCAGATTCTTTCAGCGGGGATTATCACGATCTCGACAACCTTCCGGTGCTTGATCATTTTGTGGCAGTGGACTCGCCCGAAGAAGGTGACCTGGTTGTGTATCATGAAGACGGTTGGACAAGGATCCCGGTAGGTGCAGAAGGCCAGGTGCTGACCATTGTCAATGGATTGCCCGCCTGGGCAGATCCTGCCGGCACAGAAGGAGAAACGGTTACGGATATAGATGGCAATGTTTACCAGACGATACAAATCGGCAACCTGTTATGGATGGCAGAAAACCTCAAGACCACCCATTATAATGACGGAACCCCTATTGCTTACCCCGGCGACAACAATCAGGCATGGACGGGTAATACCACAGGCGCCTATGCCTGGTACGGCAACGATGAGAGCAACAAAGACCTCTATGGTGCATTGTACAACTGGCGTGCAGTGAACACAGGCATTTTATGTCCGGAGGGCTGGTATGTGCCTGAAGACAGTGACTTTTATGCAATGGTCGATTTTCTGATCAATAGCGATGAGGGTTATACGAGTGAAAACTTAGGCAACGCACTTAAATCATGCCGGCAGGTGAACTCTCCCATGGGTGATGGTTGCGATGTTACCGCCCACCCCCGTTGGAATGCACACTGGTTGCATTACGGAACGGATGACTTTGGCTATGGTGCGCTGCCCGGTGGCATTCGTTACCCCAACGGCTCCTACGATGAAATGGGGACCTACTTCAATATATGGACTTCCACCGAACGAAATGCAAGCACAGCCTGGAGCTGGTATATCGGATATGAGGATGGTGAGATAGCCCCTGACTTCATGTTCAAAAGCACCGGTTATTCGGTGCGTTGTGTAAAAGATTTATCACGTAAAGAAGAAGATTAGGGCCGGTTTTATTAGCACCCGACCCCGCAGGGGGCAAATAGCATCAGGCCCGCGTGAAAACCTGGGGGAATCTTTTTGGTCAAGAGTTATTTCTCAATCCCCGAATACTTCTTATATATGGCTCTATATCCAAATCGGCGTCCAATTGGAGCAAC
>SKTQ01000212.1 GCA_007122505.1 Bacteroidales bacterium
ATACATTGCTGTGGTTCACACGGATGATGGTGAATATATTGAATATCATACTCCGCTGTTTATCAATGCTCTGGGCGACAAAGGTGCGCATTTTGCGAACATGCTGAATATAGAAACCGGTTTGTATCCGGTTAAGCACCAGGCATTTATAACCAGGCGACTGCCTATGCTCGGTGTTAACGGTGAGCCGCTGAATATGCTCATTGACCGGCAGCCTTATAAAGGATTCACGGCTGTTTACGGACAGCAACTCGGCGACACGGGTCAGATCATTGGATGTGCATCACCTATGGTAGAACCGATGGAAACCGATAAGGATGTAAAAATAAATTCCCGGGATTTTGGTGCCATCGTGTCGGAAGTATTTATTGACTGGATCCCGGAAATATCAGCAGTGGGCTTCCAGGCATTGTGGGCAGGCTATTACATTGAACCCAGAATGATTGTAGATGTTGAGAAAGGCTTGTTCCTGGGCCTGAGAGGTCAGGGGTTTATGCTTGGACAGTACCTGGCAAAACTTTATGTTGATCAATTGATGGGAAAGCAGGTTCCGGATTACTTCAGCAGATTGAGGATTGAAGGTGACGGTCTCCTTGAAAAGGCATTCAAGTAGTGGCAGGCCTGGCTGGCTAATCTGACTTGCGTCCATTTTTATCAGTCGAAAAGCTTTTTTATTTAATACTTTCGTTTTATCTTTGCACCCCTTAAATAAGCCGTTTAACATTTTGGATCCGCTGAAACCATATAAAATAGCGTTTACAGGCCTTTCGGAGGGAAATCACCGGTTTCTCTTTGATATTGGTTCGGACTTTTTTTCCTGTTTCCATGAATCGGAAGTGGGAGAGAGTGCTGTTGGTCTGGATTTGAACTTAGAGAAAAGGTCAAATATGCTGGTTTTGGATTTTGTGTTCAAAGGCTGGGTGGCAGTCACATGTGGCAGATGTCTGTCTGATTATCAAGAGCAGGTGGATTATGCTGAGCGACTGTATGTGAAATTTGGAGAGGATTATTTTGAAGAAAGTGAAGACGTGGTTGTGATTCCTTTCACCGAGAGTCATTTCGATATTGCTCATTATATTTATGAGTTTATTCATTTGCATCTTCCGTTGCGCAGGGTTCACCCTGAGGGGAGTGAAGCCGGCTGCGACGAAGAGATGCTGAATAGATTGAAGCAACATCAGCCGGATAAAATGAAGACAAAGGACGCTGAGCCCTCTGAAGATTCCCCTTTCAATATCCTGAAGGGCATCCGGTTCGACAAAGAGAATTAATGTACATTTAATAACTGATTTTTATGGCACATCCAAAGAGTAGAATATCAAAAACGCGCAGGGACAAAAGACGTACCCATTACAAAGCTGTAGAACCGACGCTTACCACTTGTTCAAACTGTGGTGCAGCAAGGTTGATGCACAGGGTTTGCCCTGAGTGTGGTTTTTACAGAGGGAAAATGGCTGTGGAAAAATCTGTTGCTGAATAGGTTTTTTCGCTAACCCTTATTTTCTTACCAAAACAACTGTAATGAATATTGGCTTTGACGTAATGGGTGGTGACTATGCACCGGAGGCAACCATTGCCGGTGCGATACTTGCCCGCAAAGAATTGCCGGATCAGGATCGTATCGTGCTGATCGGAAATGAGCAAAGCATTCTGGACCAATTATCAAAGCATGATGAGGACCCCGGTCTCTTTGACATCGTTCATACACCGGATGTCATTGAAATGGGAGAATCACCAACCAAAGCTTTTGCAAGAAAGCCCGGTTCAAGTATCGCTTTGGGTTTTAGAATGTTAAAGTCAAAAGAAATAGATGCTTTTTCCAGTGCCGGTAACAGCGGAGCCATGCTGGTTGGCTCCATCTATAGTGTTGACTCGGTGCAGGGCATTATCCGGCCGGCCACCACGTCCATTATTCCGAAAGTAAATGGAGGCGTGGGGGTGCTCATCGATGTGGGAACAAATCCCGACACCAAACCGGATGTTTTATATCAGTTTGGCCTGCTGGGCTCCATCTATGCCAACAGGGTTTATGACATCGAAAAACCGAAAGTCGGCTTGCTCAATATTGGTGAAGAAGAGGATAAGGGAAACCTGCTTTGTCAGTCTGCCCATCGTTTGATGAAGGATAACAACGATTATCACTTTATCGGGAACGTGGAAGGACGTGACCTTTTTGGGGACAAGGTTGATGTGGTTGTATGTGACGGATTTACCGGTAATGTGGTCCTCAAATGTATGGAGGCCATGTTTTATCTGATTGTAAAACGCGGCCTTACTGATGATTTCTTTGCCCGGTTCAATTATGAAAAATATGGTGGCACACCTATACTTGGAATCAATGCCACCGTGTTGATCGGTCACGGAATATCCAACGATGTCGCCATCAAGAATATGATCCTGCACTCAAAGAATGTCCATGAAGCGGGTATAGCCGAACATATCCGTATGGCCATGGATCAATATACGAAGGGTCAGTTCTTCCCCGATGAAGAATAATGTTTGTGTTCTAAAAATGAATTCTCATGACAAAGTTAAATGCCGCCATAACCGCTGTTCACGGTCATTTGCCTGATTATATCCTGACCAACAAGGAACTGGAACAAATGGTAGATACCACGGATGAATGGATATCCACCAGAACCGGTATCAAGGAACGAAGGATTTTGAAAGGAGAAGGTCTTGCCACTTCCGACCTGGGAGCCGGAGCTGTAAAAGGATTGTTAGACAAAAGGGGTATTAGCCCAAATGAAGTTGACATGGTGCTCTGTTGCACGGTTACTCCCGACATGAAATTCCCGGCCACCGGAAATCTTATCAGTCATAAGGCTGGGATAAAAAACGCCTTCAGCTACGACCTTAATGCCGCCTGCTCAGGTTTTGTATATGCCTTAGTTACTGCTGCCAATTTTGTGGAAAC
>SKTQ01000068.1 GCA_007122505.1 Bacteroidales bacterium
CCTTGATGAAAGATCGTTCATCCGGTCTTCCTTTTCAGGCAAAACACCCATCAGATAAACACCACGACTGCTGATTTCCTTGGAAGCGAGGCAAAAACCTTCTATCCGGGGCACCGTGTATGCAATGTGCTCTTCAAATTTTGCAACGGCGTCCTTTACCTCTTCTCCGTAGTACATGGCGTGATCCATGGTGGGTTCATCGTGGTACAACACATCTTGTATCTGCAGATGCCCGGTGGTATTACTGATCACGGACCGGATCATCTGTTGCTTCATTCCATTCACCATCGACATCAGACCGATGGCCAGCACAACGGCAAACATGACGGAGCTGAGGGTGATAAATGTCCTTCGCTTTTTTCGCCAGAGGTTGCGCCATGCCAGTATCAGTAGCTTTTTCATATTATCGGGTTTTATTTTTTTGAGAACCAAGACTTGTACTATATCTCCGCAGGGTTTTTTAAAACAGCTTTGCCGGAAAAATCCACACCCTTTTTATGGTATCCTGATCATTGCCCGGGGGCTGCCTGTTATGGCCCGGGAGAGACGATCACGGAGATATTACCTGATCTCAGTCAGGTTCTCGATACTGAAGAACCTTTCTGATAATTCAACCCCAAAGTCCATTTTATGGGTAGTGATGATGGTTTTTCTGCCGGATTGATCCTCGGGAACAATTTTCATCACCGACGGGTTCAGCCTCCCTCCCATAACTTTGAATTCCTGCCAGTGGATGGTGTTTACCAGGTTGTCGCGTTCATCATAGTTTTCTGTTCTCACGGGCAGGTAATGTTCTTTGCTCACATACTGGATCACTTTTTCATAAACAACAGGGTTTTCGGGGGTCGGTACCATTTCAATTACATAGCATAAATGGCCGTCCACTTCTTCTTCACCGATGAATGTATGGGTATAATCGTCAACAAGTGAACTGGCATTTACGAGGTCGTCGTTGGTAAAGTCGGAGCCCATCCATGACTGAGACATCATTGAGGGGGGCATTTTTAGCGTACGGTCAATGTTAGGCTGATAGTTCCAAATTTCGTTTCCTCTTTTCAGGAAGGCTGTGCCGGCATCGCGTGCGGGTGCGGTGACATATATGAGGGCATAATCCTGGCCCAGCGACCATGAGCGCATCGTTACCTCCCTGGTGTAGCGGGGACGAACCACCTCCATACTCATCTCGCTGTAGTTGGCATCACCGCGCATGTTCTCATCCATTCGGCGAATGATCTCACGCGGATCTTGTGCTCCTGCATCCGAAGCGATCCATGTAACCAGCAGTAAAAGCAAAAAAGTTTTCAGTGTTTTGTCCATTGTTTTCATTGTCATGAAATTTTATGATTTGTGATTTCCGGGTTTTTAAAACTGTGATTTAAGGATTTAGTCTTTGTCATTTCCGCCCTGTTTTTTCACGTGTTTATAATTTTGTAACTGTTTGTTGTTTAGCTTTTGTGACTGCTTTTAAGCTGCCCTTTACAGGGCGCTGGTGGGGTGTTGCCCGCATTTATAATGGACAGGTCAAGCCCTGTCCCTACAGTCTTTCTCATAAAAATAAAATCTATATGGCCTGTCAAGCCAGGCCAATACAGGTCGATGTGGCAAAGCCCATTTTCTACCTACTTCATCATACTGCCTACTACCTACTTCTTACTTCCCCCCCTCTCTATTTCACTCCTTCTCCCAATCTCACTTTCTCTCATTCTCCCTAAAGTCCCTAAAAGTTTCAAAGTCTCTTAAGTCCCTTAAGTCCCTTAAGTCTCTTAAGTCCCATCCTCCCAGCTCTCATCACTCATCACTCAGCTCTCAGCTCCCAGCTCCCAGCTCCCAACTCCCAACTCCCATAATCATCCCCCTGTGTGTTACAAAATCCTTTCATGGGCGTTTCATCTGCCACTGATCCATAAACCGTGGATACTCCTTCAGCAACCAATCATAGAATTCAACCGTATCTGCAAGCCAATTGGAAACTTCGTCTTTTTGGTTTACCCTCAGGGCCAGACCTTTCTTGAAGTGATTATTCATGGTCCTGATGTTTTCAAACCTCCTTATGAGGTATTCACGCCAGTCAATATCAGGTGACAGCATATAGTAGGTTTTCCTGTCGCCGGGCAAAGTGTGGGGTTTCACAAATTCTACGTTTGAGAGTGCCTTCAGATTGGTGCTGATGGAACTTTTCGATGCCTGCAATACCTGTGTAAGCTCATCAAACGAAACATGCTCTTTGTCACTTACCATCAGGTAGCCAAGTATTCTGCCAGCCATCCTTGTTACACCCAGTCTCTCAAATATCATCCCGGTTTCTTCAATAAAGTTCGCGCGTTCGTTGTATTCAGCTTTCATGGGTTGAAATATTTTTAACGTATTTCTCCTTTTGTGTACAGAAAAATCATTTACTACAACTATCGATTATTATGTGACGACAAAGATAAAAAAAACTTTTTGTTCAGTAAAAATAGAACCAAAAAACACATAATCGACATAATACTCTGATTTTTCATTAAAAAAACACAGAAATCCTTAATCAAATCTTATGCTACATTTATTATATTGTTGTTTTTAAGGCTTTTGTATTTATAAATCAAGGAACCAATTGGTTCTTTATGTACAGAACCGGACAGCGTTTGTCCGTAAGCGCACACTTTTTTGTAACAAATCACTGCTGTCCGGAAAAAACGCATAATGGCTCTGAAACGCTTGATTTATATCATCCCTGCGGGACTTAAAAGATTGGGGGTTGTTTTTGATTCTACCAGGATTTTGCCCCTATCGGGGCTGCCCTCCTGACTTCCGGATAAAAATTTTGCCCAACTTGCAACTTGCTGATAGATATGCATATATAATTGTGTTTGGTTATAAATGGGTGTCCCGTCAAAAATCA
>SKTQ01000324.1 GCA_007122505.1 Bacteroidales bacterium
CCGCTGCCTGTCCCCGGATAGGTGATGATGGCAGATGCATTGGCACTGAAGTCAGATTCAACAAGCTGGATGATGCCCTCCGGCAGATTGTTAAAGTGCCAGTAGTGGATCAGACCATCAGTAAAGTAGGCAGTTACTTCTGTCTCGCCCTGTAAAATGAACTCCGTTATCGGAGATGTGGTGTTTTCCACACCCTCCCAGTGGCTGAAGCGGTTACCGGGCGTAGGAATTGCTTCCAGTTGAATAGGCATACCTTCGAAATAGACCCCGCTCCAGGATTGATCTCCTTCACCTGTCCTGATCGTGTTTACCCGCACACTTCCCTGGGCCGGACTGACCATATTGACATGCAGCTTTGCAGGGGGGCCAAGGTCAAATTCTTCTCTCAGATATTGACGCAGGTATCCGGGACGCTCCAGGGCAAAGTTGCTCATCACATCTATTTCTGATTCCCAGTGATTCATGTCTTCGGGCATTCGCCAGCGGTGAATATGTTCGGGCATTTCAGGGAGGTACATTTCGCGATAGGTCTCTAATTGTTGTACCACCACAGATTCAGAAAAGATGCTGTTAAGCAGATCTGCGAAGCGGGTCACAAAACCGGTTTGAAATGTTTCATTTTCCACCAGCCTGCGCAAAATGAGGGTTGACCATGGCGGGTTTGGCCATGAAGGGCCGTTTGGTTCCAGGGCAAAAGAAAGAGTATTGTGTGCCGGACCTTCCTCAACACCTGTCACATAGTCGAAATTGAGTCCGAAACCGAAGTCCAGGTCGAAGACCTGCCAACGCCAGCGGCCGTCCAGGCCGGGAGGCGCATCCGGGTTATAGGTGTCGGTATAATACCGCCAAAACTGGATATTGTTGCCCGGCCAGTCGGTGTTCATCACGTAGATCTGTGCAATCTGGTAATCCATGAAATTATCAGTATCCATCATGGTTTGCAATGTGTTGTAATTGGCCGGATCACTTACACCCGGATTGTTCAGGAAGTCAATCATATCCCAATAGTGATGCACCCCGTCAGGATTCCCTCTTTCAAATACACCGTTCCTTTCAAGAATGGTGTAGTCCATTTCGTCGTCGAGGCCGTAATGGGTTTGTATGTATCTGTTATCCAATCTGTCGCGGATATTATGAACACCCCAGTACTCGCCGTTGATAAATACAATGGCCGGTCTGGAATACTGAATGTCAAGGTCCAGGTCCTTCAGCAGCGATTGCATGAAGGCATCTCTGAAAATCGCATCACCCCAGTCGTTACCGCTGTTTCGCAAAAGAAATCGTTTATAAAGCTGAATATTTTTGTCAGGAAAAAGGGGGTATTCTACCCATGTGGTACCATAGTCGGACCTGGCGTACATGCGCAGGGATTTCCGGGGCCTGTTGCGGCTGGTTCCACCGTGAATGCGTGCGCCCATTTGCTGCGAAAACGCCAGGTTGCCATCGTTTTCAAAAAACTCAAAATGGACAAGACGCTCCCACTCTATACCGCGCTGGTTGTAATTGACGTGATTACCATGCACATAGATTCCGGAGTCAGCATTAAAAAAAGCCCCGGCATGTGCGTTGATGGCGATCAGCGGCATGGAATAACGTTGTGTTCCCTCTTCATGCACGAGGTAGCTGTGGGTAACCACTTCGCTTTCATGGCCAAAGGGGATGAAGGAGCGTGCACGAATGCTGTTGATCTTGAATATTTCACCGGCCGGAGGCTGCCAGTGTTCATTGTATGGGTTACCCGGACCAATATTGTTGGTTGGTATCAGGGAAATGGTATTGGGATCGCCACTGCGGTCGGTGATGGAAATGGGTCCGTGATAGATAGTGCTGTTCATGTCCGGAACAGACCCATCGGTGGTATAGCGGATGGTTGCCGCTGGCATTACGCCTGTGATTATGTATTGTCCCGGCGGATATGTTTCACCGTTGAAGGTCAACACTGCATCATCCACCGGAACCCCCTGGCTGTCAGCAATCACAAATGTGACCGAATAACCCGGTTCGGAAGGATCGTCAGGATCATCGCCGTTATCAGGGTCGTAAACGCCCCATATGTCATGGAAAGTAGTGGGCCCGTAAACAGTAACTTCCCTGTTTGGATCACCACTCCATTCGCCACCTGCCCATCCTTCATTCAAAAAATATTTATAGGCGTAATCACCGTGTGCAAGCTGGAAGGTGATCTCATAAACAGGCCCATCATCATCTGCCTTTATCATTGCCATATCGCTGTTTGTCCCGGGTTCGGGCCAGGGTGGATCTGCCATGGTGCCGCTAATATAAACCACGTCACCGGTTTGATAAGGTGATTCGGTCATATCAACACGGAAGGTGACCGGGAAAGATTTTGGGGCAGATCTTACCGGCCCGTTTTTCCCCAAAGGATACTCTTTGCCTGTCTCATGCAGGGTGATATGGATTTCCATGTTCTGATCAACCACCTGCACTTCTCCATGTACAGTGTGAAAACCTTCTTTTTCAACTTTATACTGGTATAAGCCGGTATGTATAGTGGACAAGTGCAGATCGAATGCTGATGTGTAAAATCCGGGTGGGTGTGAGAATGACGGTGGTTCTATTGACGGAGGCCCGGAATCGTTTCCATGCGCCGCGATGTGGGTGAACAGCGATAAATAGAGAAAGAGTAATATAGAAGCTGGTATTTTGATCATCAAATGATATATTTCATTTTTCATTATATTTTTGATGGAAATACAATGAAAAGGTTCATAAATGCCCTGGCCATACTGGAACGCAGGAAGCAACAAAAACTACCTAAGTTTCATCAAAGAAAAGGTTGACGTACCTGACTGACGGATGCTTTTTCATATCCAGGACCAGCCGGTTGCCCAAATCTTCATTTTTCAGGAAAACATGGAATGAATATTCCATTTGTTCATGGCCTTCTTCACCGAGAGTCTTTACATTAACGAGTTTATATTTTCTTGTAAAGTTTCTGATTACCCCGCTTGCTTCATCACCCGACACATCACCAGCATCCATGATTACCTGTAAGAGATATTCCCGTTTTCGCGACAGTCCAAAGTTGACCTGGCTGATGATCAGGAATATCAGGCTGATAAAGATGGTGCCAAAAATAGCCACAGTGTACATTTTAACCCCGGCGGCCAGTCCGATAGTCAGGGAAAAGAAGATAAACATGATGTCGGTGGCATCTTTTACGGCTGTGCGGAAGCGGATAATCGACATGGCTCCCACCATGCCAAAAGCCCGTGCCAGGTTGTTTCCTATCACCATTATGACAATGGAGGTGATCATGGTAAGCATGATCATGGAAATTGCAAAGGATGCAGAATAATTCAGTCCTTTATAGGTAAAACGGTAGAGCAATGAGATGGCAGTACCACAAAATAATGCCACGAGGAGGTTAAATATAACATCCCGTAAACTTACCGACAAGGTAAATATATCTGCAAAGTCGCTTGCTATATCCATGTTTCTTTTGCTGACTGCTGTTTATGGTTCTGAATTACTGTGTTTTTCTTACAAAAATTATAAAACTCCTTCTGAATGAGACCCTAATAATGTACAAAACTTTTGTTTACGTCAAAGCCGATAACATATTTGGAAAGCGCCTCATGGCGCAGTTTAAATTCGTGCACGATGCTTTTTGCCCATCCCGGCATACTGTCATTAAAGTATTTTATTTCCATAATGAAATGGTTTTTGAACAAAAAGCGCATATCCCTTTCAGCGAACAGATCATGTATATCGGGGTAATTCTGGCTTCGGATATTTTTGTCGAAGGTTATGCGGTTACCCGGATTGAGAATTCCATGATAAGCTTCTCTTTCATATGTAACCAATGTTGTTGGCTGGAAGGGTTTTAGTTTAAAATGGAAAAGGAAGCGCCGGGCATCTTCAAGGCTCTGGCTTAAATCAATGCTCCTGTCTTCCACAATAAATTTTTCTATTTCACCGCTTTCCAGTAAATCCGGCAAATTTTTAAACAGTACACTTGCCCGGTGTTTTTTGATCCGGTTTTCTATTTTTCTTTTGATTTCCAGAACTACCTTTTCATTGCTATTGCATTGGTTATAGCCCCTTACCCTTAGTTTTCTGCGGTGTTTCAAACCTGCATGTTTTTCATGGTAGTTCATCATGTCGGGGCTGTCAAAATAGATGGAGCGCACGGTATATTGCGACACACCATTTCCGTTGGCAGATGCATAGATATCATTGCGAACGAAATGCCTGACGCGGTCTCGCAGCTCACCCATCAAATGATTGGGCACCAAATATTTTCGTTCATATCTCAGCATGAATCTATTGGTTCTGATATGCCACCCGTGTAATACGCAACAGGTAGTCTTTGATTGACAGGGTGTCGGCGGTGATACGGGCATCAACGACCATCCCGGGAAGCAATTGTCCCTGCCGGTGGTTTTCCGTTTGGATGGTGACAAATATTTTTGGGCGGCGGTTAATCATTTGTACGCTGTTATCTAACGCAATAACCTTGCCGCTTATTTTTTGGGAACTTGTTTCGCTTTGTATCTGCACCTGCATGCCGGGTTGGATATATGCAGACTGCCATACATCAACCGGGGTGTAAACAAGCATGGCTGAAAGGTCTGCAATGCGTATCACTTCATCCGCACGGTTGCCATACATGTCGTATTTGCGTATGATCTGTCCGTTTATTGGTGACAGCACATTCATGGCATTCATTTGTTGTTCCAGCTGTTCAATGCGCTTTTCCAGTGAGGCAATGCGTGTGCGTATCACTTCTGCTTCTTCAATTTTTTCGCCTGCTGCGATGGCTTCATAGTTTGACTGTGCGATTTCCAGTGCGTATTTTTTTACCATCATCTCATTGACGGCCATTTCATATTCCTGCTGCGAAACAAGGTCCTGTTCAAAGAGATGAATGACCCTTTGGGTGAGCAGTTCCTGGGTTGCCAGTTCCTGCCGGGCCAGGTCCACCTTGTCACGGGCAGCCTGTATGGCTTCAGGTTTGTCGCCGGTGAGAATAACTTTCAACAGGGCATATTGCTGCCTCATATCACCTTCCATTTCAATAAGCTGCATGCGCTGATCCAGCGATACGACTACGGCTATGGTGTCACCTGCCTCCACATGTTGGTGTTCAAAAAGCTCATGATTGAATATAAAGGAAACCATATCCCCGCGCTGAAACTCCATCAGTTTATATTGATTGATGCTTCCTGCCAAATGATCCTCGAGTACATTGGTCAATGTGCCTCCCGTGGTTTTGTAAAGCCCCCATTCCTTTAAAGGCATAGCAATGCCTTTGCTGCGGATAGTATACGGTACTTCCACCAGCATCAACAGGAGGATGATGCCAGCCAGCAAAACGGGTATCAATATCCACGCAGTTTTTTTCATGTAAACAGCGATAAAAGCGTTAACTGTTGATTTGTATTCTTGTTATTCAATGCTATGTCCTGTTTTCAGATTAATTTTAATAGTGGCTGGTATTCAATCGCATACCGGCAGGATATCCATTTTATAGAAAGTAGATTTGAAACGTAAAAACCCAATTGGAATTGTTAGGCCCAATTGGGTAAACCATAGCAATAGGAGAAGCTATAAAGGTTCGTTGTTTCTGCAATCCTTTGCAAATATACAAAATAGCTGCTTATGTGTGAGCTATGTCCTTTAAATAGTGAGGAAAAATGCTAAATAAGCACAATTGCAGAGCGGGTTGCAAGGGTGTTCCGGTGTAAGATCAATTCCTTCGTCCCATAAAAAGCATGATATAGTAAAGTAGCGTAGCCAGTGAAGCCAGTGCTGCAACCACATAGGTTAATGCTGCCCATTTCAGTGCGTCCTTTGCATTGCTGTACTCTTCTCCAACCGTCATGCCGGTGTTGGTTAGCCATGCCAGTGCACGCTTTGTTGCATCGAACTCTACCGGCAGAGTGATGAAACTGAAAAGTGTGGTGGCCCCAAACATGACGATACCTGCCAGCAGAATACCGGGCATGGTTTCGACAGTGAGAATACCAATTAAAAGCACCCACATCATATAGCGTGAACTGACACTGATTACAGGAACCAGTGCCGACCGCATTTTCAAAAACGAATACGCCCGGGCGTGTTGCACGGCATGACCGCATTCGTGGGCTGCCACAGCCGCAGCGGCTATGGAACGGCCGTTATATACCTCAGGACTTAAATTAACGGTACGATTTACCGGGTTATAATGGTCGGTCAAACGTCCGGGAGTCGATATTATACGTACATTTTCCACTCCACTTTCACGCAACATTTTCTCGGCAATTTCCCTGCCCGACAAACCACTGCGTAAACGCATGCGTGAATACTTTGCGAAACGTGATTTTAGCTGATTGGATACCAGCCAGCTAAGTAATGCAAATACACCGAAGATGATCAGCATTTCCATATTCAGAACCATAATAATCTGTCTTTTAAGTTTGTTACTGGTTTAGCGGTAAAACACCACATGCAACGGATATGTTCATTCAGCTTGTTTTACCGGAATCCACCATTTATCAAAAAGCAGGCCAACGCAGGTTGACTGACATTTTGACGGCCGTTAAAAAAGGTTAACCTCTCATGGTCTCAAAACTAAACAACAAACAATCTTTATGAACTCTGACATATTCTGTTTAGTTTTGTGGTGGAAAAAAACGGACTATGAAGAAACCCTTGATTTTAATAACCAATGATGACGGGGTGATGGCTCCCGGAATACGCCATCTTGTAAAATTTATGCTGGAACTGGGTGAAGTGGTGGTGGTTGCCCCTGATAAACCACAAAGCGGTATGGGTCATGCCGTTACCATCACGTTGCCCATTCGTTTGGAAAAAATTACCGTTGACGGAGGCCATGATGAGTACAGCTGTAGCGGAACACCAGTTGACTGTGTGAAGCTGGCTGTTAACAAAGTCCTGAAGCGCAAACCTGATCTCCTCGTGTCAGGTATTAATCACGGAGCCAATTCATCCATAAGTGTCATTTACAGTGGTACCATGTCTGCGGCCATCGAGGGAGCCATGGAAAATATCCCTTCCATCGGCTTTTCCCTGCTCGACTATCGTTTTGATGCTGATTTTAACCAGGCAAAGAAATATATACAGCAGATTGCGTCCAATGTTTTGAAGCATGGTTTACCCAAGGGTATTTGTTTGAATGTTAATATCCCTGCTATAAAGGAAGAAGAGATCAAAGGGGTGAAGGTGTGCCGTCAGGCGCGAGGTAACTGGGAGGAGGAATTTGATCACCGGCAGGATCCGCGCGGCAAAGACTATTACTGGCTTACCGGACGCTTTGCCCTGCACGAAAACAGCAACGAAACCGACGAATGGGCACTGAAAAACCAATATATATCTGTAGTGCCAACCCAATTCGATTTCACCGCTCACAATCTGATCCCGGAAATCTCAAAATGGAAGTTTGATGCTAAATAAAGACAATTGGGTATTGGGTATGATCATCGGCATTTTGGTGCCTTGCGTTGTGTATGGACTGGTTCTATTGATCATGATGCCTTACGGCCATGTTGAAAACCTTGTTTACCAGCCACGGCCCAAAATACCGTTTCTGGTAGCCATATTCTCTAATTTATTTCCGTTCAGATATTACATGGTCAATAAAAAGTTTGACAAAACCGGGCGCAGCATCCTGCTGATTACCTTTGGAATGGCCATGTTGTTTTTTGTTGTTTTTTTGTGATGATGTTGAATGGCGCGGTACTATATCATAGCGGGTGAGTCTTCGGGCGACATGCATGCAGCCAACCTGATGAAACAGCTGAAGCAAAGGGATGCTGCAGCCGCATTCCGTTTTTGGGGTGGCGTCAAAATGCAGGCCGTTGGCGGGACAATGGTCAAGCATGTGAATGAGCTTGCTTTTATGGGCTTTCTGGAAGTAGCCTTGAATATCAGAACCATCCTTGGAAACATTCGCTTGTGCAAAAAGGATATTCTTGCATACAAACCCGACGTCCTCATTCTCATCGACTACCCCGGCTTTAATCTTCGCATGGCCCGCTATGCCAAAAGCATCGGCATACAGGTAATATACTACATCAGCCCGCAGGTTTGGGCCTGGAAACAATCCCGTGTTTACACCATCAAAAAATACACAGATAAATTGCTGGTGATCCTTCCTTTCGAGCAGGATTTTTACAAAGGCTTCAACATGGATGTAGATTTTCCCGGTCATCCGCTCCTGGATGAACTGATCCCATTGAGGGAGTCATCGGAATACGCGTCCTTCAAAGAGAAAAACGGACTTCCCCAAAATCCGGTTGTTGCCTTGCTGCCCGGAAGCCGTAAGCAGGAGATCAGACGCATGCTGAATGAAATGACAACTGTTGCGGCTGATTTCCCGGAATATCAGTTTGTGATTGCAGGTGTTTCCGGACAGGATCCGGAAATGTACGGGCAGCATACTCAGTATCCGAATGTTTCATTGGTTATGGATCAGACCTATGCCCTGCTTGCCAACTCCCGCGCTGCCCTGGTTGCTTCGGGCACTGCAACGTTGGAAACCGCACTTTTTAAAGTCCCGCAGGCAGTTTGCTACAAGGCAAATCCCGTGTCGATATTTATTGCCCGGATGCTCGTAAAAGTAAAATATATATCACTCGTCAACCTGATCATGGATAAACCGGTGCTCAAAGAACTCATCCAAAACGACTTCAACCGGCCGAGAGTGAAGACCGAACTGGATGCACTGCTAAATGACAAGGAATACCGCGACAGGCTGCAACAGGATTATCTTAAGCTGGAAGAAAAGTTAGGCGGCCCCGGAGCCTCTGAAAAGGCGGCAGCAAGCATATTCCGGTTTCTGCAAGACCTTCGGCATGGCAAAAGCTAAAACCGTGCGTCCGCAAACCAATCTCCATTCGTAAATCTATCATCCAAACAAAAAACATCAATTATTCTATTCCAAACATCCGCTAATCCCTGCTTTCTTACCAAACACAAACAAATACAGAAAAAAGTAATGACATAAGATAAAAAAATTATAATTTTATCTTATGAATCAGTTTTCTCGTATATACCTGCCGCTCCCCCGGTTGTTTCTGCCGTTTTGTGTTGGGGTGCTCCTGTACCTGCAATTGGGATGGCAGCCGGATCCTCCCTATTTGCTTCTTATATCGATTGCGATATCTCTGCCCTGGTTGTTTAATGTGTTGATTAAGCCTGCTGCATACGCAAGGCAGTGGATATTTGGATTCCTGGTTGCGGTTGTTCTGTTGGCAGCCGGTTACATGATGGCTGCACAGTTCGACCAGTATGACCGGGAGCGGCATTTCAAAAACTGGTATGGTGAGGATGGTTTCCTGCTGGTGCATCTCATAGAACCCACATCCGAAAGGGCCAATTCATGGCAGCTGATCACTAAGGTTGTTGCCTTTTCCAACGACAGCGGCATGCAAGATGCGGAAGGACGCCTGATGCTTTATTTGGAAAAGGACAGCCTGGTGGAAGGTTTGAGGTATGGCGACCGCCTGGTGATCCGGAACAGGTACAATAATGTTCGGCCTCCGGGAAATCCCGGAGCTTTTAACTATCAGCGATACCTGGCCCGTCAGAACATTTTTCATTCGACCTATATCCGTTCGGGCGAATGGCACATAACCGGCGAAAACAAAGGCAGGCATTACATGCGGCTGGCTTTGCAACTGCGTGAAGTCGCGCTGGCGGTTTTCCGGGAAAACAACCTGGAGGGACGGGAGTTTGCCGTGATTTCCGCCCTGCTGCTTGGGTTTCGCGAGTACCTTGATGAAGACCTGCGCAGGGAGTTTGCCGGGGCAGGTGCTATGCATATTCTTTGTGTATCCGGACTGCATGTGGGCATTATATTCATGGTGTTGAAAAATGTTTTTGCATTCTTGTTGCGCCTGCCCGGAGGCCGCTTTTTACGAACCGCATGCATCATCATGCTCATTTGGCTTTATGCAGCCATCACCGGTTTCAGCCCTTCAGTGCTTCGTGCCTCCGTGATGTTTTCCTTCGTAGCAATGGGCCAAAGCTTCCGGCGGCCTACAAACATTTACAATACACTGGCTGCCTCTGCCTTTGTGCTGGTGATCAATAATCCGTTCATCATCACCCACATAGGCTTTCAATTGTCATATCTGGCCGTGATCAGTATTGTCAGCCTGCAACCGTGGCTGCAGGGGCTAATCCGCGTTAAAAAAGGAATCCCTGAAAAAACCTGGTCTATCATCACCGTGTCCATTGCCGCGCAATTGGCCACAGGACCGCTGGCTCTTCATTACTTCCACCAGTTCCCAAATTATTTCATTGTTACCAACCTGATTGTTATTCCTTTGGCCACCGTCATCATTTACCTGGCACTGATTACCCTGCTGGTATCACCGCTTGCTATTGCCGGAGCCTGGATGGGACAAATCCTATCCGCAGCGGTGATGGTTCTGCATCAATCGGTGCGCCTGATCGAAGGCTTGCCCTATTCAACGGCCAGTAATGTCTATGTTGGTTTTTTTGAAACATTGATGGTCTTTGCGTGCTTGTTTTTTCTTTTCTATTATTTAATGAAGGGAAAGCGGTGGACATTTCTAACGGCATTAGGCTTGTTGTGCTGTTTGGTTCTTTCTGTTTCCGTTCGAAACCTTGAAAACAGGCGCCAGCAGTATTTTGTGGTTTATAGCATCAACAGGGGCGCGGCTGTGGATTTTATCACCGGAAAAGAAACCATTCTGCTGGCATGCGACAACGTAAGAGGTAATCCCAGGATGATGCGTTTCAATTTGATGGCCAACCGCTTGCAAAGAGGGGTAAGGCAAGACTCACTTGCTCTGGCAATCAACGACAACTATCTCTTTGTAAAGGATCAGTGGTTTGTTAGGAAAGATGATTTTATCCGTTTCAATGGGATGACCATGATGATTTTGCGGGA
>SKTQ01000318.1 GCA_007122505.1 Bacteroidales bacterium
CATAATGTGCACCAATAACTATATATTCATCAGCCAGCTCAAGGTCTGAACCGCGAAGGTAGCCGATGATATTGGTGGCAGGTACCCTGGCCAACCCAATGCGAAGATCAAGTTGTTGAAAATAGTCTTCACGGAATGATTCAAGGCCCATGTTCGCAAACTGTTCTGCAATGTATTGTTTTGCCCTTATCTTGCCCTTGGTTCCTAAACCTCTGCCTTCAAGGGTATCAGATGCAAGCACGCTGACATGTTTCTTAAGTCGCTCCGCTAAATGGTCTTCATTGTTGTTTGCTTTTGACTGAAAAACGATCAGTAAACAGATCAGAAGCAATGGCAGGTGTAGTCTTTTTCTCATTTATTTTAAGGATTAGGTTGAAACGTCAACGACAGCCGGCAATTTTTATACACAAGCCGGTGATCATATAGACAAAAGTAATTTTTTTTGTATGATCTATGGCTATCTCGGTTGCAAAAACTCAACAACCAAAAAATGGCAGTAATGAAAAAATGCCGGGACGCTGAAGTCAGCATACTCCCGGCATTTCACAAAATGCATAACCATATGCACTGCGGATAAATCCGCAATAGATTGTTAGTACTTGAGAATTTTGTGTACGGCCGTCCAACCGTTTTCACCGCGTAACCTGAGTAAATACATTCCGGTACGCAGATGACCGGTACCAATGGTTTCTCCGGTAAACGGCATATCCATGATGGTATTACCCATGATATCTGTGATGCTTATATGCGTTGCCCAATCGGCACCTCTCACGTGAAGTCTGTCGGTAAAGGGGTTTGGATAAACAAGAATGGTTTCCGGCTGCAGTGTTTCGATGTTTGTTGGCAAGCCCCACGCATCATTTACGACCTTATCCCCATCCAGCACAATTTCACGCAATGGCACATCTTCCCATTCATGGTCATGTTCGCCTTCATTGAGGAAGTAGGCATAGGCATAAACGTCCGGTGGCAAATGGAATGTGATGGTAAAAATGTGGGAGTTATCTACACGCATAAGTGCCTGGTCCCTGGCAATATCACCAATGACTGCCCAGTTATGCATCGATCCGGTAATGTTTACCACTTCATGATCCATATCCATCCAGTCGGCATGGGTCATATCAATGTTGAATGTGAGGGCAAAAGTTTCAAATTCATCAAAGTTTGCGATCAGGATAACATCATTGTCGGGCATGGTGAAGAAAAATGCAGGTTGTTCTGATACAACAGTTCCTTGCGTGTCGGTCCAGTTCAGAAAGATGAACCCTTCATTGGGTATGGCGTTGATAAACACTTCCGCTCCGGCCGGATACCATGCAGAGCCTTGCAGCATACCGCTGCCTGCAGGCTGAGCGACGAGAGCCAGCAATCGGGTATCGTGAACCACAAAGTCAATTTCCACGATCTCGGATGTCCCCGTGCTGTAAATTGCCTGAACACCGGCTGTGTATTCGCCGTCGGCAAGTTGGCTAAACAGGAACTGGGTGTCGGATATGCCGGTTGCCATCAGGTTTCCGTTCAGAAATACATTGAAACCGTTCACAGCCAACTGGCTGTTACCTGCTTTGGAATTGCCGCTGATACTGTTTGCCGGTCCGCTGCCGAGAGGAGAAGCTCCTGAAATGTTTTCAGCATTGGGCGAAGAAACAACCAATAAATCCTTCACATCAATGTCCAAATCACCAACGCTGATATTGTCAACGGCCCACATGTACCACATGCCGAAATTTCCCGGTCCGTCTTCGTTGCGCCAGGCGATGCGGACATCCTGACCGGCATAATGGGTTAGATCAATAACAGCCGGAGCCTGGTAAAAGTTGTTGCCGGGCGGAAGCTGACTGGCATTCCAAAGGATATCCCAGCTGTTGCCCCCATCGTTGCTTATTTTCACATAATAGTTGTCACCGAAGGTGGAGCCATTGACCCCATGATACCAGAAAGTCAGGTCCCCGGCAGGTGCGGTGAACTCAGGCGTGATCAGCCATTCATCCTGATGCTGGAAACTCCACATCATAAAGGCCTGGTAATCGCCGGATTTTGGTACCACACTGTTTGTGCTAAAGGGAACAACGCCTGTGATATGCCATGTAGCCGGCAATCCTGCATTTGTACCGGTGTTGGTAACAATTTGTGTCCAGCCTTCGGGTAATTGTCCACTGTCAAAAGTTTCCGCCCATCCATGAGTCGGGTTGTTCCATGTAAACAGTGCCTGGCCGGCTTCAAGGCCCTCGGTTAATACCGTAAGGTTAAATGGTTCATCTGTTGCTTCCAACAATTCGACATCCAAAATAAGATCATCATCAATAACCAAATTTTCATCTACATAAGTTTGGTGGTTTTCCAGGCTAATCTCTAAGGTGTAGGTGCTTTTTCTTACAAAATTCATCACAATGGTACCATTTTCGTCCGCTTCACCGGTGTAAATCAACTGATTATCACTATTTCCGGTTAGTGAGGCAATAGCTCCTTCCGGGCTAACACCCGAATTGGTGGTCAAATTGATGGTTATATCAACCGGATAGATCATTTCGAAGTCGATGGTTACGATCTCTGATAATCCGGTTGTATAAACTGCCTGAACACCTGCAGTGTATGTTCCTTCGTCCAGCCCGGTAAACAGGTATTCTATCTCTTCAGTGAATGCAATGGCTTCTTCCATATCATTAAGATAAATGTTGAAACCATCAGCAATAGCAAGGGGATTCGTTTTTTGATCAAAATCAAGGCTGCCAAGGTCCAAACCATTTGCCCGGATGAAAAAATTCCAGGGAAATCCAAAGCTTTCAATGGTCGAAAAACCCTGAGTTGTTACGTCAAAGTTGACATATTGCGTATTGGGTATGAAGGGCCAGTCCGGGTCATCACCTGTGTCCATAGCCAGAATGATGTAGTTTTCTGCTCCAATCCCTACCAGAAAGCCTGAAGGAGCGTCAACCGGATGACTGAAAGTGTAGGTATTCCATTCGTTAAATGCAATAGGGATATCAGACTGGCTGTAAAGAACATCATCGGGATTGGGCTCTCCGCTCTCATCGAGGCCAAACACCCATACATTAATTTGCTCCGGCATAGGGAAAGAACTATCAAACGGAATCCACCAGGACATATCATTCAGTATTGCGCTGTTTCTGTGCACAGCACCCATCACAGAATTAGAATTGGTGTCAAATGCTCCCAGTGAGGTGGATGGCGTTCCGCTGTCATACCGAAACTCCCTTTCAATGCCGGAGTTCCAGCTTAACAGAGCATTTCCGGGGTTTTGATCATCCAATTCAACCTTGAGGGCAAATGGGTTTGCGAGGCTTTGTGTCAAAGTGATCTCCAAAACAATATCAGATTCAACGGAAAGTTCATCATCCACAAACAGGTCATATCCATCGGCTATTACACGAATTTCATACATTCCCTGATAAACGGATGGGAATGAGAATGATCCTGATTCATTGGTCTCTGTAATATACTCATCATAGCCTGTCAGCATCACAGAGGCACCTTCAACCAGCAGGCCATCATTGCCGGAGACAATTCCGGTTACCAAAAAGCTTGGGATTTCAGTCAACGCTGCATTTAATTCGTTTATCATGTCACCTTCAATAAGCACATCCTCAACAACCAGAGACTCATAACCGAATTTGTTAAAGCTAATGTCGAATAAACCCGGTTGTATCACCGGAAATTCATAGAAGCCATTTTCGTCTGTGAGTACCTGATTTATGGTTCCAACTATTTGTACTTCAACATCCTGTAGTGGATTACTTCCATCGGTAACAGTGCCTTGTAAAGATGCAAGTCCTTCGGTATTGATATAGATGCTGATATTGGGAAATGCAGAAACTGTTTCACCGGAAACGTCCGGATTTGCCGGATCAAAAGGTGTGGAATCCCTTTGTGCACGCCGTGATCGACTTGAACCGCCGTCAAGGGTGTTCAGGAAATTCTTGCCTGAGCTCCATTGGGTGTCTGTTTTCAGAGAATAAATCACCAGGTTCTCGCCATTATAGACATAAGGGGTATCTAAGCTGATCAGGATTTCACCATCATCCTTGAAAAAATCCAGGTTCCCGTCAAAAACAAGCTGTAGTGTGGAAGGATCGATCCATCCTCCGGTTAGGTCGGCCTGATCGGTTTCTCCCAACCAGATCATGATATGCTTGTTGAGATAATCTGCCGTAAAGCTAAAGTAATACTTTAGGTCGGTGATGAAACCTGCTGATAGTCCTATTTCTTCAGAGTAATAAATTGTTTGGGATAAGCTGTGGTCCCAGAAAAAGTCATAGGGCATTCCAAAAAGTGTGTTTCCGTCACCGATAGATACGATCACTGAACCTGCCGATACAACCGTGACCTGAAGCACAGGAGTTGCATTGTTGGAAGGGTTTTCGTCAGCGGGAAAATCAATCAGGCCATACAGTGTAACCGGGCCAAGTTCATTTTCATCCGGTATCCAGGTAAATGCATAATCCTGCACCTCATTGAAGGCGATCAGATTTCCCGGTAATGAGGCAATTTCCTCTCCGTCGTTTTTCATCAATCTGACAATATAATCGGATTGCGTATTGGCACCGGTATTCTTAACGCGGATAGTATATGAATTCTCAGCACCGGCAATGGCATTCTGGTTTCCGATAATTGCTTTGGCTGCCAAATCGTTATCCAATACATATTGAACAATCACATCATCTATATACCACTCATTGATATTCCATGTGTTTCCTGAGAATCGAAAAGCAATTACCATTTCATTGATACCTGAGGGAACCTGAAAATATGCATTGTATTCACCGGCCGGAATGTTACTGTTTACCACAGTTTCCCAAACAGTATTCCATGTGGAGCCATCATCAAAACTGACATCCACCGCAACGACATCATTGTCAAAGCCTTCGAAATTGACTAATTTTTGTTTAAAAGAAAGAGAAAGCTCCGTACCTCCTTCAACGCTGAAGGGGTAGGAAATCATCCTGCTTGTTCCGCTGATAGAAGGGCTGAAATTGAGCCTTAATTCCGGAGCGGTGCCGCCTGCCTGGGCAGAGGAATTAACTGACCAACCATGGGGAACGCCTTGCAGGGTCCATTCTTCCGGAATGCTACCAACCGGATAGTCAAAGGTTTCAAAGAATACGATATTGTCGGAACCCAGCAAAGCAGTATTTGACTGAGCTGTACCACCGATTCCGATATGATTACTGGCAGTTACCCTGTAGAAATAGTTACCGGCAGAAGGAATATTTGTATCCTGAAATGAAAGTTCGGTGAGGCCTTGGGCCACGATGACATTGCCGGGAAATCTAACCACTATATAATCAATGTTATCATCACTTAAATACCCTCCGTTTAAGCCCTCAACAGGAGCTTCCCATGTTATCAGGGCATCACTTTCGGTTGCCGTGAGCAAAACATTTTCCGGTGCAGCAGGTACATCTTCACCCACAAATATATTTATTGATGCCAGTGCCCCCGGACCCCATTGATTTTCTCCATTGACTGAATATACTAGGATTCCATTGTCTTCCACCTGTGTATCTGTAAATGTTGTGAGAGCACCCGGTGTAGGGTCTGAAATGGTATGGATCAACTCGCCATTACGAAAAATCGAGATGATATCCAGCTCATTAAGTGTTTCTCCTCCAAAGGTAAGTGAAGGGTTGTTCCAGCTAATGAAAGCTTCCAGCGCTCCCTGGGCGCCTGGTGTGGCAGACAGGTTTTCCGGGGCAGCCGGTGCATCATTATCGACTCCGGGCTCAACAAAACCCTGGATAATCCAGTTACCCGGAATACCGTAATTAAGGAATAAAGACTCCCATGATGACCCTTCGACGAGCTGAATCATGTCGCCCTTTCCGGCTACACTATTTTCTCCATCAATTGCGGCCGGAAACAAAGAAGAACCATCGGGGTCAGCAACAAAACGATAACCAACCCATAAGTCCTCATTTACATTAATATTTACCGGCTGAATGAGTTCAACAGTGTTCATCTCATTCAGGTTGTAAGACGTTACTTCTTGCTCATAGACCATTGAAGGGGGATTATTTCCCTGCCAGACCCTTATGGTGAAGTCTGCAGGATCTGCCGGGAAAAACCGCACCTTTGATAATACAAAGCCTTCAAAACCTGCCAGATCTGCGGGACTGAACCTTTGTGCCACATTCCAGTCCATTGGCGCAAAGCTGCCCAGTGCATTATCTTGCTGCCCTGAGCCCCAAAAAATCCATTGACCGGTATCTTCCGTCAAATTGTTTGTCCATGAAAGTGGATCAATGGGAAAGGAATTGCGTACAGGTGAGGAAAGACTTGGAGCCGCCAATTGCAGAACGGGGGCTTCCGCTACTGCTTCCTGTTCCCTTGCGTTGTGAAGCTCCATCAGCTTCTCAAGCTTTTCTGCCGAATAATCGGGTAAAAAGGCACCTGGCCTTTGGTCGGAGCCAGCATTCCTGTCACCCGAGCCGGTTTCAGGTTTTATGGCATTTCCTTTGTTAAAGGAATTGAGTTCCATAACTAAAGGAGCATCATGTGATCTGTTTTGAGTTTCTGAGGGCCTTTGTTGCGCTTCAACCGGTACCAACCAGAAAGCGACAAGTAAAAAAGTTATGATTGTTTTCATATTTACACAAACATTTAATACTTAAAATTGTTCTACCTTTGATTTTCAAAAAAAAATAATTGAATTCAGTATTAAGGACAGGTATTTTGTTTATTACCCTTAGTGTGTTGTTCATTTTGTGAATGTTCCAAAAATGTTGATATATTTAGTAATTCCCAAACATAGGAAAATATAACAGAAAGTGAATAACCCTCAGAATTCATCACATATGAGAAATTTATTCGATTAATTAGGACACTATTCTTCAATACATTCATCTGACAACCTGATCTTCAATTAATCACCAAAAACAGACAAAATGAAAACCACCGCACCAAAATTGACCATGATCATATCATTGATCATGTTTGTTTCCAGTATTTCAGCAATTGGCAGTGAGCCGCCTTTACTTGACAGAACGCTGTTTTTCGATGACCCCGAAATCAGTGGAGGTCAGTTATCTCCTGACGGTTCCTATCTTTCTTTTATGCGACCCTTTGAGGGTACACGTAATCTTTGGGTGAAGGAGCGCGATGCTGATTTTTCGGATGCACTGCCGCTAACTGACCGCACCGACAGGCCCATTCCGGGATATTTCTGGTCGCGCGACGGCCGATACATTTTGTTTGTGATGGATCAGGGCGGCGATGAAAATTTCAATATTTACGCCGTTGATCCTTCCATGGCCCGTGAAGGGTATATTCCGGAAGCCAGAAACATCACAGATATGGAAGGTGTCAGGGCGCAGATATATCACATTTCTCGTCAGGATAATGATTTGATGTATGTTGGACTGAACAAACGCGATCCTTCCTGGCATGATCTTTATGAATTGCGCATCTCAACAGGTGATTTAACGCTTTTGCGTGAAAATACAAACCGATATACTTCATGGGTCTTTGACAGGGAAGACCGGCTCAGGCTTGCAAGCCGATCCAAAGACAATGGAAACAATGAGCTTTGGCGACTGGACCCCGACGGGAAAGAAACGCTGATATATGAATGGACCATGCTTGAAACCGCTTATCCGGCAGGTTTCCATGCCGATAATGACAAAGTTTATCTGGTTACAGACAGGGGTGTCAATCGCGACAAGAGTAAACTCTATCTTATGGATATTCAAAGTCTTGAAAAAACCTTTTTGGAGAAGGATCCTGAAAACCGTGTCGATTTTGCCGGTTTGTGGCAGTCGGACAACACCGGTGAAGTCATTGCTACATTTTATGTGGATGACAGGATGCGTATTTATTTCCAGAATGATGAATATGAAAGGCATTTCCAACATGTCAGGAATGAACTGGGGCGCGACATGGAGGTCACATTTTATTCCGGAACCATAGATGAAACCTTGTTTATGGTGTCTGTGTATTCCGATATCCGGCCTTCGTCGGTGTATATTTACGACAAAGAAACCATGACACTGACTTACCAGTTTACACCACGGGCTGAGCTGAATCCGGATTATATGTCTTCGATGTTGCCTATTAGCTATCCATCCTCCGACGGCTTGGAGATTCCGGCCTATTTAACCATACCCAACGGATTTGGAGGCCGCAATCTGCCCGTGGTTGTGTTTCCCCATGGTGGGCCCTGGGCAAGGGATTATTGGGGTTTCAGTACGTGGGTGCAGTTTTTGGCCAACCGTGGATACGCGGTTCTGCAGCCCAACTTCAGAGGTAGCACAGGATTTGGAAAAGAATTTCTCAATGCGGGAAACAATCAATGGGGTGATCTTATGCAGGACGATATCACCTGGGGCGTCAAATACCTTATTGAAGAAGGAATAGCTGATCCAAACCGGATTGCCATTTTTGGAATATCTTATGGGGGTTATGCAACCCTGGCAGGTCTGGCCTTTACGCCGGATCTTTATGCCGCCGGTGTATCTTTTGTTGGTCCTTCAAACCTGATTACCCTGCTGAACTCCATACCACCATATTGGGAATCCATCCGTGAAATGTTTCATGAGCGCATGGGCGATCCCTCCACACCGGAAGGCAAGGCTCAGCTGATCAGACAATCACCGCTTTTCTCAGCCGATCAGATTGTTGCGCCTTTGATGGTGGTGCAGGGGCAAAACGATCCGCGTGTACTCAAAGCGGAAAGCGACCAAATCGTGGTGGCATTGCGCGACAGGGGTTTTCCGGTAATATATCTGAACGCACCTGATGAAGGCCATGGATTTGCAAGGCCTGTGAATAACATGGCCTTTATAGCAGCCATGGAAAAATTTCTTGCTGAACATGTGGGAGGGAGGTACCAGCCCGATATGCCTGAAGATGTGGCCCAGCGCCTGAAGGAGATAACCGTTGATATCGAAACTGTTACATTGCCTGAAGAGATCAGCGCTGATGATGCTGCACGTGTTTTGTTGCCTGCAAGAGCCTTACCCGAAGGAAGTTTTACTTATAATATCCATTTGGAAGTCATGGGAATTGACATGGAAAACCACATCCATATTGTCAATGAAGGTGATTATGTGATCGTTACAGAAACCAGCAGTTCTCCAATGGGACAGTCTGAGGACAAAATAAGGCTGCATGCTGCCACTCTGACCCCTTTGACCAGGCAGATTACACAAGGACCAATGCAGATAGAAATTGAATATACATCCGAAAAGCTTACAGGAGAGATCAACATGGGAGAACAAATAATCCCTGTCCATATTGATTTTAGTGGACCTCTCTATGCTGAAGGGCCTGCAATGGTTATGCTTCTTGCTACCCTGCCTCTTGCCCCGGAATACACCGCGGTATTTCGCAATGCCGATCTGAATACCATGTCCGAAAAGCTCTATCGTTTGCGTGTTGATTCAGAAACAATGGAAGATGGCAAAGAGACCTGGAAAGTGGAGGTAAAGCCTGCCGATGGCGCTCCCGGTGCACAAACCATTTGGGTGGATAAAACCTCAAACATGGTATTGAAGTATGAGCAGGTCATCCCCGAATTGGGTGGAGCGACACTTACCGGTCGCCTGGTTGAATAAATTGTTAATGAATTGTTTATCTGTTTGACATCATGAAAAGGACGTTGTTTTTGAAAAGCTTTCTCATCTTAACAATAACCATATTATTGTTATGCAATGTTGGATATACCCGTGATTTTCCCATTGGGTTTTCTATGTTTAACCAGCGTAACCATCCCGAACTTGAGTGGAAAAGTGCTGAAACCAAACATTTCATCATCAGCTATCCTGCTCACCTTGCAGGTATTGAAGCACAGGCAGCCTCCATTGCTGAAGCAACGTATGAAGCCCTGTCAGAAAACATGGATGTTCGCTTTGATTACAAAATTCGAATCAATCTCAGTGATGAGGATGAAATTATGAACGGATTTGCCGTGCCATTTCCGCGGGCTTATACCAATATCTGGGTGAACCTGAATCAGGTTGCAGAAGGTTGGAGCGGCAGGGAAAAGTGGTTGCGGACCGTGATTGCCCATGAACTGGCCCATATTTTTCATTTCGAAGCGGTAAAGTCAAATCTCAGGCTTCCCGGACTGCTTCCAACTGCGGCAGCCATGCCTGTTCCATGGACAGAAGGGGTTGCCCAATATTATACGGAACCCTGGCATGCCCTGCGGGGAGATCACTTATTGCGCCAGGCATTCTATGATGGCCGTCCATCCTATGAAGACGGCACCTCCATCAGAAACACTGCTTTGATGTATGCCGTTGGAAACGCTCAAATGCGTTATTTCTCCGCCGCTTATGGTGACAGCCTGTTGCCGGAGATCCTTGCCCATCGTCAAAAAATCTTCGGGGGCCTGATTCGGGTACACAATTTCAACAGCGCATTCAAAGAAATAACCGGAAGGACATTCAGTGATTTTGAGGACGAATGGAGAAGGCACAAAAACATTTACTATCACAGTCTTGCGGCAAAAATGGAGCGGAGCGATTCGCTTGGTGCAGATCCAGAAAAAATACCCGGCCTGTTCATCCAGGATGTGCAATACAGTCCGGATACCAGCATGATCGCGGTAATTTCGCTTGTTTCCTCCCAGCGGCCTTATCAGCAGTTGTCGGTGATCCAAAACGATTCTTTGCGTCGCAGAAATATTCTCCGGGAAGGCAGCTTCCTGTCGCCAGTAAGCTGGAGCCCCGATGGTGAACAGATCGCTTATGCCGCACCTGCAAGGGGAACGCACGGGTCGATCCTCAATGATATCTATTTGATAAATGTCAATACAGGATCGCGCGAAAGGATCACCCATTCTGCAAGGGCCGCCTATCCTGTTTTTTCACCGGAAGGCTCGCGGTTATATTATGTTTTGAATGAGTCCGGAACGGGAAATGTTTTTACCATGGATCTCAGTACAAGGGATACATCAAGGATAACACTCCACACCGGCGATGTGCAACTCGGCCGTTTGGCTATAAACCCTGAGGGTACACACCTCGCTTTCCTTCGCTTTGAAGCGGATGGTAGCCGCCACATTATTGTTCTCAATCTGGAAAACGGCGAGGAGCGAATCCTGACGGATGGTGATCACGACGACCGTCATCCGCTTTGGAGCCCCGATGGCAGCCTGCTGGCTTATACCAGCCTTCGCGACCATGTCCCCAATGTTTTCCTGTTGGACCCCTTTGCCGATCAACCCCGTGAAGAAAGAATCACATCGCTGTTTGCAGGTGCCACAGCCCTGCAATGGTTGCCGCCTGATTCACTGCACGAAAATGGCAGGTTGGTCATAGCCACTTCAGACACCAAGCGCGACAATGAGATATATATTATTGATGCCGGCAGAAGAAAAGATGAACCGGTTGTGGATATTAATCCGGCTTACACAAAATGGCTTACCCATAAGCCGCCCAGTGTGATTCCCACCAATGTGGCACCGGATGAAAGTCTGATTATCGATCGTTACGAATACAACTCCTGGAAGAATATCAGCCACGCAGCTACACTGCCTTTTCCCTATTTTACCAGCAGCGATGATTTCGGGCTTGGGGTGATATCGCTTTTCAGCGAGCCGCTATCCAAGCACATGTTCACGATGGCCGCTGCCGTTTCTTTCAGGGAATTTCGTGACAACAGCCTGTTTTTCTTCAGCTACACCAATAATCAGTTCAGCCCTTCCCTGAGTGTAAACCTGTATCATAACAGTTTCACCGGCAGGTTTTTTGAACGCGATTTCCTGGTAACGACCAATTCCGGCGCATACCTGCTGGCTACCCTTCCCCGCGACTGGATCAACAATACCTTTGTGAGCTCAACACTTTATGGTCGTCTCAGATACGAATATACCGATGCCAACAGGTTCTGGGAAGAAGAACCCGGTTTCTTTTCTGATACTCCACAAGACGGCTGGCAGCAGGATTTCCGGCTGGGATTGCGGTTGGGAAAGCAAAAACCTTATGCCCACAATTTAATCCATCCCCTGGCAGGATGGGGTTTTGATGCCAGAATAACAGCTGCCACCAGGATGTTGGGTGGTGAAACAGAATATATCCGGCCCGACGTTCAGGCTTACAGAATACTACCCGGCGGAGGTAGCAACCGTTTTTTTCTCTATGGCAGAGCTATCGCACAATGGGGTGATGCCTTTCCCCAGGACTATATAGGCCTCAGCAGGTATGATGATATCCGGTTTGGCGACATGTTGCCCGGTCTGGACTTTTTATATACCGACACCGAAAGGGTTCGTGGATACCGTGATTATGCTGTCGGTGATCGCTTGCTATTTGGTACTCTGGAATACAGGATGCCATTCATGGAGAGTTTGCAAACCCGGATTTTGGGTTTGGTATCTCTGGGGCGCACAAGTTTAACGGCCTTCATTGATGGGGGTCTGGTATGGAGTGATGATTTCTTGCCCGGCGATGATGTAGTGAAAAGGGCCGGAACCGGATTAGAACTGAAAAACGTTATCAGTATCGGTGGACTGCAACTGGTGCACAGTCTGGGAGCTGCGCAGTCTGTCAGGGAAATGGGACGCGATAAGGATGTTGAGGTATATTACAGGGTCCGGGCTGTCATTCCTTTCTGATGCCATCTTCAAAAACTCCATTTAATTTTTTTTACCGGTACTAAGGGTAAACGCATATATGGTTGTCTGAATATAAATGGGCAATTGGTAAAGGATGGAAGAGAGTAACCGTCGTTTTATTGAAGGTTTGCGTGCAGGCGACAGGCAGATTTTTGCAGAGATTTTTGAATCTTTTTATGCGCCGCTTTGCCGCTATGCCGTGCAGCGTGTCTATTCCGAAGAAATTTCCGAAGAAATTGTTCAGGATATTTTTGTGAAACTGTGGATCAAAAGAAAAGAGCTGGATGTGCAAACATCACTCAAGGCTTATCTATACAGAACCACATTAAACAGAATCATCAATCACAAAAAACATAATGATGTAAAAGCCGCACATCAGCGGTATGCAATGGCAACAGCAGCCATCACCGCAGAACCTTCATCAGGCGTTGCAGAAAAAGAGATCATGATGCTTGCCGCCAAAGCGGTTGCAGCCATGCCTGAGAAAAGAAGAAGGGTTTATGAGCTTAGCAGAAAGGAAGGCCTGAAATATGCAGAAATAGCGGATGCAATGGGAATATCTGTTAAAACCGTTGAAGCACACTTGTCGGCCGCTCTTGAGCACATGCGAAAACATCTGAGGGATTATTTGCCCATTTGTTTTTTATTGATGATGAATTATCTGTAGCTTGATTGATGAGTTTTCCTGATTTTAAAAATTGAAACAGGGAATAAGGGTAAGCCATCCATGAACTGTCAGATAATATAGAAATTGACTAAGAAGCATGAAATCGAATTTTGATTATAAGGTATTGATTACAAGATTTTTATCCGGTGAGGCTAAGCCGGAAGAAAAGCTTGAACTCGATAAATGGCTTGCCCAATCGGAGGAAAACCGTTCCCTGTTCAAGGAATTTGAGGCTGTATGGGATATCACACCCGGAATGGCAGAAAACATCCGTTTCGATACCAGGTCAGCCTGGGAAAAAGTAGAGCTGGAATTAGACAAATTGGATGATATTCAGAAAAGTGATGATCATACGGTGCGTAAGCCCAAAATCAGATCAATAAGAAAGACATTTTTTCAGTTTTCTGCTGCCGCTGCCATTCTTCTTATGATCGTGTCCCTCGTAATGTTTTTTCTTCCTAAGGATATTGAAATGGTTGCAGTTTATGCTGAAACCACGGAATCTGCCGAATACATTCTGCCTGATGGCAGCAGCATTGCAATGCAAGCCGGTGCAACCATAACCTATCCGCGTTCTTTTCAGCGAAACCTTCGTGAAGTGACGCTTACCGGAAACGCCTATTTTGATGTAGCTGCCAATGACCTGCCTTTCATTGTCAGAAAGGAAGGTGCCAGCGTTTTGGTTCTGGGGACATCTTTTTATATCGCCCGCAACGAAGCTAATCCCGCGATCCTTGAAGTCTCAGTGGTAAGCGGAAGCGTTAGACTGCAATCGTCCGAAATGGAGTCTTTGAGTGTTGATTTAACTGCCGGTAAACGGGCCACTTTTGATCAGGTCAATCAATCCATTGAACAGGAACAGATCGGAAATATGAACTTCCTGGCATGGAAAACGGGAGTTCTGGAATTTAATGACGATCCGTTAGACTATGTTTTTAGTATCCTGGAAAGAAATTACAAAATCAATATTGAAAATTATGCAGACCTTACCGGGATGAAACTAACAGGAAGGTTTGTTGATGAAGACCTCGAGGATGTTTTCCGGGCAATTGCAATGATTTTTGATCTGAAAATTGAGATTCATGCAGAACAAGTGTATATTCAAAAACCTTAATTTTTTCCGGTTCGTGTTTCGAACATCTCTATGTGTACATGTGTTTTAATGGTCATGTAAACAAAAACTTTGTAAATCAGAATGTTTGGGGCCAAAATTCTTCATTTTCGCAGTTTTGCGATCATTTTTCTGATCCTCTTTTGGAGCCATTCCCTGCTACAGGGCAGCCAAACGAATGATAGCGGTCCCGTTATTTCATTTTCTGCAGAAAACCAATCTGTTGGCACTATCCTTAACAGGTTGGTTTTGGAACATGGCATGAGTCTGACTTTTACCTCTTCTGACCCTGATTTCGGAAGGACAATAACTTACAGTGCTACGGATAAGCCGGCAAGTCAGATTCTGAGTGAGATACTTGCCCTGATTGGTTATGAATATTCAAGGGTGGGCAATCAAATGGTTGTTCACAGATCTGCCCAATACGTTAGTTCCGGTGCGCAGGGAACAGCAGTTCATACGAATCCTCCGGATACCATCATTAAGATCGTAGAAGTGCCTGTGATTGTTACAGACACAGTAGTTATTCGCGATACAATCGTGCAGGTTCGGTACCGCCAGTCGCTTAGCACCGGTGTCCGGCCGTTAATTGCATCACGGTCTGTGCTTTCCCGAAGACAGATCAGGGAAGAAAACTGGACGGTTTCCATCGCTTACGGGCAGATGGTTGCAGGTTTTCAAAATAAGAATCTACCGGTAGCCAATCCAGATCTGGATGATGTGCGCCGCGCAGAATCTTTTTCAGCAAGTAATATGGGACTAACTGCGGCCGTGAATTACAAAACCGGAGCACTGCGTGTGGGCGGTGGGTTGTCGCTGAATAGCCACGCGAATCCTTTTAACTATGCTGAGCTCTATACCACCGGAGGTTTCTTCCGGATCGACACCCTCGATGCATTTTTTACAATCATCAACGGGGAGCAGATATGGACATATGTGACCGATTCTGTATATATACCCCTGGAATCGCAGGAAATCATGATTGAACGGACAAATCGCCTGGGGTTACTGGAACTGCAACTGGGTCTGTCATACGATGTTTACGTCAGCGAAGACATTACGTTTTTTCTTAATGGTGGTGTCAATATGGGCACACCTCTTTGGATAAACGGAGTGTCAATTTTTGACCGGGAAGGATATCCATCCGGTTCTATGGGCCGGGATGATTTGAATACATGGTTGCTGGGTTACCAATTGGGACTTGGTGTTAAAACCAGGATAAACAACCAGGCCGACCTGGTTCTTGGTAGTCAATACAAAAGATATATTAACGAATTGTATCCGGATCACCCTATTGAAAGACGCCTGCATGGCGTTGCCATTCAACTGGGTATCATATATTACCTCTAACTGCAATGAGCGCTCTCCGGGAAAATATTCGCAAATCTATAAACCTGTTGTATGCAGGATTATGGATAGTATTTCTGTTTTTCCCTTACACTGTTTCTCCAAGTGAGGTATTTGTTGGCGGGACACTGCAGTCAAATGCCACATGGACAGCCGGCAATACTTACGTGGTGGTTGAAACCGTCATTATTCCTTCGCAGATCAGGCTTGATATTGAAGCGGGGGCCACCGTAAAGTTTAATCAGTTCAGCGGGATGTTTGTGGATGGCGGACAGTTACACATTTCGGGAGCACCAAACGATAGTGTGTATTTTATTCCCAACCATCAGGCCAATGACTCATGGTTCTGGAACGGAATCACACTCAGTTCGATTGGCGAGCCGGATCAGGTGCACATTGAATACGCAGGCATACGTCATGCACAACATGGTATAAGGGGCTCATCAAGCGATTATGTATTGATCCGGCATTCAAATATCAGCAATCACCTGACTGCGGGGCTATTGCTGGAAAACAGTTCGGATTGGCATATCACGGATAACAAGATCGCTAACAACCTTCGGGGCATTGAAATATCAGCTTCAGGAAATGGCAACAGTGCCTCCGGTAACCATATCATGAGAAACAACCTCAGCAATGAGGATATCAATATTTTCCTGCAAAGCATCGATCATGCCACTGCCGATAATAACCTCTTTGAGCGCAATCTGTTACAAAGTGCAGGAAATGGGATATGGTTGTTTTCAACCTCCCATGGTGTTTCAGGAGGGACTTCCATCAGTCATAACTTTATAATCAATAACGGTACCGGAAACGGTGGTCATGGCCTTATACTTTCTGTAAAAGGTGTTACGGTAAACAATAATATATTCTGGAACAACAGTTCGGCAGTTGATTTTACCAATGCACAACAGGTTACATTTTTCAACAATAATATTTACCACAATAATAAAGGTATAACCATCAGAAATAATTCAGACGACATCCATCTTTACCATAATACACTTACTGCCAATAAAAATGATTTCCTGAGTTTTCAGTCTGAAGGTGACATAGATTTCAACAATAATAATGTGTTTGATTATAATGATGGAGCTGAGGGTATTATTAAGAACCTGACTGCGGTAGATATTCATATTACTGACAACTTCTGGGGTACAACAAATGACAGCATCATTAACAGGCTGATGTACCATGCTCCGAATGATCCTGATCTCGGGGAATTGATTTACGAACCGTTTCTTGAACAACCCGATCCGGATGCACCCGTTTCGGCGCCTTCTCATGTGGTCAGGAAAAACATCAACAATCAGACAAGAATTGAATGGAGAAGCAATCCCGAAGCGGATGTGATTGGATACCGTCTATATTATGGTTCTTTTGCAGATTATCAGTTTGATCAATCTGTTGAAGACCTGATCACCGATACCGTTTACGTTTTCGTTTTGCCGGAAGGGGCCAGAGTGGCTGTGACTGCCGTCATCAATGAAGATCAGGGTGCCAGCGATCAACTGGCAGGACTGGAAAGTCCATTTGCATTTGCCGTGCATTATCCATTCGCCGGTGAAGACAAATTCATCTGCTCCACCCAACCCCTTTTGAACATTCAGGAAAGCAATGTTCCGGCCGGCATTGACAGCCTGTTGTGGCAAACCAGTGGCGATGGGGCATTCAGCAACCCCAGGATCGTCAGACCTGTATATTTCCCCGGACACCATGACCGGGCATCCGGTGAAGTAGTGCTTCGATTGACCGCATTTTCCAATGGACAAGCTTTGGCTGATTCCATGTTGCTTGGCATTGATCCGGTACCGGAAATATTTGCAGGCCCAAATACAATTATATCCCCCGGCGATCAGTATATGACTGATCCGGCCACAGCACTGCATGCAGGGCAGGTGCTCTGGACCTCAGGCGGAGATGGATTTTTTACAGAGCCTGATAGTCTGCACACTGCATATGTACCTGGTCCTGATGACATTGCTCTGGGATCCGTAACCCTTACACTTATCGGTTTTGCAGATCATTGCAATGATGTATCCCACACCATGACGCTGAAAATCCAGGAAACACACAGCGTATCCGGCCGGTTGTGGGCAAGCAATGCAAGAATACCCTACAACCCCGTAATTGCTGTGCGGTTTTCCGGGCCCGGAGGATTTCCAACCCGCAGTATTACCTATACCGACCAAACCGGACATTTTGAGTTTGATGCCCTGTTCAAAGGAACATACGTGTTTTTTGCCCCTTCTGATACTTTGCAATATGCTGAATTTGTCCCGTCTTACCACGTCTGGCATAGCCGCTGGCAGGATGCCTATCTGCATACCATCAACGGAGATACCTATGAACTGGATATCCGCCTGAATCAATTACCGGTTTCATTACCCAAAGGGGAGGGGAGTATCAGCGGAATCTTTGAGATGTCTGATCTGCATCCCGCTGATATCCAAATTTTGTGCAATCCATGGTTTTCTGATGCTAACAGGCCATTTTGCTCTGAAGGTCTTTCCAATGTTTCTATATTGCTTTTTGGAGAAAGCCGCCGTCTTTTATACAGACATACATTGACAGACGCAACCGGAAAATTTTCATTCACAGATCTGCCTTATGGCAACTATATTCTTGAAGCAGAGTTTGCCGGCTACGAATCCAACTCATCACCTCTGATAAGTCTGATGCCCGGCCAGGAAACAATCTCCGGAGTTCAGCTCATTATTGCCGATAATTATAAAATAGAGATTCATTTGCCTGATAAACATCAATTTGAGTCACAAATCAGCCATGCATTCCCAAATCCAAATCACGGGCAGTTTCATGTCAATGGGTTAAACATGGAAGATGTGGTCACCATTTACAACCATCATGGCCAATTGATTAAAAGTAAAACAGCCGGCCAGCAGAACCTGTATTTTGACCTTCCGGCAAAAGGCCTGCATTTTATCGTTATCCGCAGAGAAAACACCTTGCCTATTGTCGAGAAAATGTTGATTTACTGACCAGGCTTACGAAATTACCCCCTCTTGCATTCCCATAATAATGGTTTTTCTTATCGTAAAACATTCCGGTATTTATAATAATTCTGTCATAATGTTTAATATTGAATAAAATATATTAAACATTTTTAATATTATTTTAGATTTCTAAAGAATACTTTAGATGAAATTAATGTATTTAAAAAATTGATTATTAATACTATATGGTTTTTGTTGTTGAAATAATTGTGCAGAAATTAAAAAATAAACAATTACATACTAAGGGTGTTTGTTTAATAGATTGTCATATAAAATGAACGCAATTCTTTTTATTAATCTAATACCTAAAATTATGAATGCAAAATGGAACACGTTTACGATTTCGGCAGTATTTGCGATTCTTTTCGCAGTAATCCCTGCCTTTTTTAATGGCCTTATGGCTGGTCCGGCAGCAAATGATGCTCCGGGAATTATTGATAACCCTATAGATCAAAGAGATCAGGCCCGGGTGCAGATCATTCACAACTCGGCTGATGCTCTGGTTAGCCAGGTGGATATTTTCGCCAATGGTTCAATACTTCTTGAGGATGTTGGATTCCGTCAGGCAACGCCGTTTATTGATGTCGCTGCCGGTGTGGACATTGACCTGGTAATTTCACCGACCGGTGCCGGTATTGAAAACGGTGTAGGACCTATTACCGTGCAGTTTGACGCTGGCGAGACCTACGTTGTAGTTGCAGCCGGTACCGTTAGCGAAAGCGGCTATGAACCCGTTGAGCCTTTTGCATTAAATGTATACGGAATGGGTAGGGAAGAGTCAACAGAGGCCGGAAATACCGATGTATTGGTATTTCATGGTTCTACTGATGCTCCTACAGTGAGCGTATGGGAGACAGCCGTTGTGGATGCAGAGATCATCGGTGACTTCAGTTTTGGAGACTTTGCCGGGTATCTTGAGCTGCCCACTTTGGACTTCGTATTGGAGATTCGCGATGCCGCCGGTGAAAATACCGTAGTGGCTTACAATGCTCCACTTTCCACCCTGGGTCTTGAGGGCGAAGCATTGGTTGTAGTAGCCTCCGGATTTCTCAATCCTGCAAACAACAGCAATGGACCCGCATTTGGCTTGTTCGTAGCACTCGCCGGTGGTGGTGATCTGATTGCATTGCCGGTCGCTGCCGATGTTGATCCAATCGACGAATTCCCGTGGTTTGGTGACTTTGAAGCAGATTGGATTGGTGACCCTGCAGCACCCGAGGGCTGGACTGTTGTGAATGGCGCTGATGGCAGCTACTGGGAGCGCAGCAGTGTACAAAGCAACTCAGGACAATTTTCCGCACGTTCCTATCAGGGTTTCGCCAGCAACAACATGGCCGACGAATGGCTCATTACGCCTGCATTCGACATGGATAATCCCGAAGCTGCAAGCTTGCTGTTTTTCGGATACTCCAGCAGTGCCCCAGACGGCGTTCGTGAGAACATCCGCATACTGGCATTAGACGAACTGTATGACAACGTCGATGACTTGCATGCCAATGCAGTTCTGTTGCAAACGGTAGCCCTTACACAAAGCTGGGAAGAATATATCGTGGATATTTCTGCATTTGATGGAGTTAAATATATCGCTTTCAACTACTACATCACAGAAGATGACAATGCTTCGTTTAACTGGGTTTACATTGATGATGTAGCTGTTGGTAATTTCGAAACATTTGAACTCACAGTGCTTGCACCCATTGGTGAAGGAACAGTTGTTCCTGCTGAGGGTGTTTATACTTTCACTGAAGGAACTGTTGTAAACCTGCTCGCCACCGCCGATTTTGGCTGGGAGTTTTTACAGTGGACCGGCGATGTGGATGATCCAACCAGCTTCTCGACCACCATTACCATGGATGGTGACAAAACCGTTCAGGCAGAATTTATCGAATTCACCGCCGTGGCAACACCATTTTTTGAAGACTTTACAGGCATCGCAGCCGGACAGCTCCCCTCAAACTGGCAGCGTACGCACACCAACTGGGGTGCATGGAATACCAACAATGCCGGTGGAGACTCCGCCCCTGAACTACGTTTCAACTGGTCTCCCACTACAGACGGTATCTTAAGGGTGGTAACACCTTTGATAGATGCTACCAATGAAACCGACCTTTCTCTTGTATTCATGTACAGTGTGAACGACTACTCAGGTGATTATACACTGAGAGTACAAACATCTCCCGATGGGGATACGTGGACTGACCAGTGGGAATTATATGTAAATGGAGGTACAAGAGAAGATTTGGATCGCTCTGTTCCCAGTAGCAGAAACATTCCCTCAACAGAAGCCGTTGTTAACCTGGATGATTTGGCCGGAGAGCAATTCCATGTAGCTTTTGTTTATGATGGAAACAGTTTTAATATCAACCAATGGTACGTTGATGACATTTATGTAGGAACCTACGAAGGCCCCGAGCTGGCAAGCGTTCAGATCATTCACAACTCCGCCGACGCACTGGTTGAAGAAGTGGACATTTTCGTGAATGGTGACCTTTTCCTGGAAGGTGTTGGTTTCCGCCAGGCAACCCCATTCCTGGACGTACCCGCAGGTGTTGATCTTGACTTGGTGATTGCACCCGCCGGTGCCGGCATCGAAAACGGTGTAGGCCCCATCACGGTGCAGTTTGAGACCGGAGAAACCTATGTGGTTGTCGCAGCCGGAAACGTAAGCGACAGCGGCTATGATCCCGTTGAGCCCTTTGCATTGTATGTATATGACATGGGACAGACGCAGGCCAATGATCCGGATAATACCGACGTACTTGCCTTCCACGGATCAACAGACGCACCTACCGTCAGCGTATGGGAAACAGCTGTGGTGGACGGTGAAATCATCGGTGACTTCAGCTTTGGAGACTTTGCCGGATACCTGGAACTTCCCACCCTGGACTTTATCCTTGAAGTACGTGACGCATCCGGAGAGGTCACAGTAGCAGCCTATGCAGCACCCCTGGCAACCCTTGGTCTGCAGGGTGAGGCATTAACCGTGCTTGCCTCCGGTTTCCTGAATCCGGAAAACAACAGTGATGGACCTGCCTTTGGATTATTTGTGGCACTTGCATCCGGCGGTGACCTTGTAGAACTTCCGCTGGTAGAAGAAACAGAAGACTTTGCACGCCTTCAGATCATTCACAACTCCGCCGATGCGCTGGTTGAAGAAGTAGATATTTTTGTAAACGGTGATCTTTTCCTGGAAGGTGTTGGCTTCCGCCAGGCTACTCCATTTTTGGATGTACCCGCTGGTGTTGACCTTGACCTTGTGATTGCCCCCGCCGGTGCCGGCATCGAAAACGGTGTAGGACCCATTACAGTTCAGTTTGATGCAGATGAGACTTATGTTGTTGTAGCTGCAGGAAATGTAAGCGATAGTGGCTATGACCCGGTTGTGCCATTTGAACTGTTTTTGTTTGATGCCGGACAGGAAGAAGCAGCGATCCCGGATGCTGTCGATATACTTTCATTCCACGGTTCAACTGATGCACCTACTGTAAGCGTTTGGGAAACAGCAATTGTTGAAGACGAAATTTTCGGAGATTTTTCTTTTGGCGATTTTGTCGGATATTCTGCTTTTGTCGTAGAAGATTATATTATTGAAATACGCGATGCTTCTGGTGAAATAGCCATTGCTGCATTTGAAGCACCGTTAGCTACACTTGGCCTGCAGGGAGAAGCTTTGGTAATAGTTGCCTCAGGCTTCCTGAACCCTGATAACAATAGTGACGGGCCGGCCTTTGGCTTATTCGTAGCCCTCGCATCAGGTGGTGATTTGGTAGAATTGCCTCTGGTTGAAGTAGAAGAAGAATTTGCCCGCGTTCAGATCATACACAACTCCGCTGACGCATTGGTGGAAGAAGTGGATATCTTCGTTAATGGAGACCTTTTCCTTGATGGATTCGGTTTCCGTGAAGCTACCCCGTTTGTGGATGTACCCGCAGGTGTTGATCTTGACCTGGTTGTAGCTCCCGCAGGTGCCGGTATTGAAAATGGTGTAGGACCTGTAACGGTTCAGTTTGATGCCGATGAGACCTACATTGTAGTGGCTGCCGGAAATGTCAGCGGCTCTGGTTACGACCCTGTAGTACCATTTGGATTGTACGTGTATGACATGGGCCGTGAACAAGCCACAAACGGAATGAACACGGATGTCCTCGTATTCCACGGTTCCACAGATGCACCCACTGTTACTGTTTGGGAAACAGCATTTGTAAATGGTGAAATCATTGGAGATTTCAACTTCGGAGACTTTGCCGGATATCTGGAACTTGGCACCGAAGACTATGTCCTTGAAATAAGGGATGCAACCGGAACAACCACCGTAGCTACTTACCTGGCACCTCTGGCAACCCTTGGTCTTCAAGGTGAAGCACTGGTTGTTGTGGCATCAGGCTTTCTGACACCGGATAACAACAGCAACGGCCCCGCCTTTGGTCTCTATGTAGCTCTTGCAGATGGCGGTGAACTGATCCCGTTGCCGTTGTCAGACGATACAAGCATTAGCCATATTGCCGAAGTTGACCTGGTGGTGTATCCGAACCCTGTATCCAGTAACCTGTTCATTGAGTCCAGTGAAGATATTTCAGAGATCAGGTTGTTTGACATGCTGGGGCAGGTAAGCTACCAGACGACGGTTTCCACAAACCGTTATGAGCTGAATGTAAGCGGTTTCCGAACCGGTATCTATTTTGTTCAGATAAACACCGCTGCCGGTGTGATAACAGAACGTGTCCAGATTGTCAATTAGTGATTTTTGGTAATCGGAGAAAAGGCTTGCCTGTAATGGGCAGGCCTTTTTTATTGGAGCATGTCGGAGTACAATGTGTTTACATCTGAAGGCTTTTTTGTGAACTTGCTGACCATAACTGACACCACGAGTGCAACGAAAAATCCGGGAATCAATTCATACATTAAATTTGACAGCATTGGTATCCTTGTCCAGACAATTACCGTCAATGCACCCGAGAGCATCCCGGAAATCATCCCGGCTTTTGTTGTCCCTTTCCAGAACAATGCCAGTATAGAAGTTGGACCGAATGCTGCACCCAGTCCCGCCCAGGCAAACAACACCAGCCAGAAAACAAGTTCTTCGGCCATCAAACCAAGAATCAATGCCACAATAACCAGAATGACAACCACCAGGCGGCTGAGAAAAACAAGCTGCTTTTGCGGTATTTTCTTGTTGCGGTGTATCAGCTTTTCATAAATATCCCTGACAAGGGCCGATGCAGCCACAAGAAGTTGGGAATCAGCGGTGGACATGATAGCGGCAAAAATACTCGCGATCACTATTCCAAAAAGAATGGGGCTCAGATGCAGGTTGGCCATCACCGGATATATGTTTTCCTGGTCAGCACCGGGTAAAAGCGCAACATCAGGAAAATACAGGCGACCGGCCATGCCGGTGATAATGGCTCCCAATCCCATCAGCACATTGGCGGATGTTCCTACAATGGCCACCAGCTTAAGCTTCGCAGGATCTTTGATGGACATATATCGTGCAATGATGTGCGGGTTTCCGGGTGATCCGAGGCCAATACCCAAAAAACCGATCAGACCGCCAAACCCAAGCGCCAGCGGGTTAAAAAACTGTCCGTCGCTCAAAAGGACTGCCTGTGCGTAAAACACACCGAAACCGCCGATGTGTGAAATGGCAATCAATGGCAACACCAGCAAGGCGACAATCATAAACAAACCCTGGATGGTATCTGTAAGGCTTACGGCGAGAAAGCCTCCAACCATGGTATAAAACAACACAATAATGGTGGTGAGCAATATCCCCTGGGTTTCGGAAAGCTGAAAGCTGGATTCGAAAGCTTTACCGCCGGCAACAAACTGAGCCGACACATAAGCGATCATAAAGATGATGATGATTCCTACCACAACGGCACGCAGCATACCCGATTTGTCATCGAAGCGTTCCGCAAAAAAATCAGGCACGGTGATACAATCACGTGCTTCGCTGAAACGCCTGATGCGCGGCGCATAAAAGAAAAACAGGAAAAACTCCACCAGGGTATAACCTACCACAGCCCACAAGGCTGAAAAACCCATTTCGAACGACATTCCGGTAACACCCAGCAGCAGCCAGGCACTACGACCACTCACAACCGCAGACAATGCCACCACCAGCATCCCCATCTTACGTCCGCCAATAAAAAAATTGGAAATCCCTTTCGAAGAAAACCTTGCGGCATAAATTCCCACCAAAATAATCAATGCCAGGTAGCCCACAAATGCCCAAATGGCGACCTGATCAGCTTCAAGGGCAATGGTTTGCAAATCTTCCATACGTGTAAAAATTTCAACACAAACCTAATGGTTTTTGCATGATTGTGCAAGATAAATGTGGGAAGGTCGAAATGTGGGAGGGTAGAAATGTTGAAATGTGAAATATACATAGGTATGATGTTGTATAATTTTGTACTTTCGCTGTCGTATTGCCTGCCGGGGTTATAATATCCGGTTTTATTCACAAATTGTTGATATTTTTATCCCAATAATGGTTGTTTTCACAAACCATTGGCTTATTTTTGTGCTTTGGGTTCATTTCATAACACCGTATCACATACAATCACATATGAACAAAGTAAAAATTCTCGATAAGGAATTCGCCGTCAGCATTCCTTTTGAACGCATTCAATCCACCGTAAACCGGATGGCTGATAAAATATCTGCAGATTATGAGAACAAGGAACCGGTATTCCTGTGTGTGCTCAACGGTGCTTTTATGTTTGCAGCTGATTTGCTGAAGGCCTATACCGGCAAATGTGAGATCAGTTTTATCAAACTGGCCTCGTATGCAGGCATCAAAACTACCGGAAATGTAAGAACCCTGATCGGGCTTGAGGAAGACATCAAAGGACGGGATGTGGTCATCCTGGAAGATATTGTGGACAGCGGCATCACCATTTCGCACCTGATTGAGGATTTGAAGTCCTATGAACCGGCCAGCATCAAAATTGCCACGCTACTGCTGAAACCCGCCGCTGTTCAGAAAGATGTCAGGCCCGATTATGTCGGCCTGGAAATTCCCAATGATTTCATTGTTGGATATGGATTGGATTACAATGGTTTCGGGAGAAATCTGAAAGATATATTCAAGATCACGGAGTAATTATCAAAACAACACCCAAGGTTTAAAACAACCAAAAACACTTGCCATATGCTTAACATTGTTATTTTTGGTCCTCCCGGTTCAGGAAAGGGCACACAGTCAACAAAAATCGTTGAAAAATACAATCTCATCCACCTGTCCACGGGTGATCTCCTCCGGGAAGAGATGGAAAACGAAACCCCGCTTGGCAAAGAGGTCCGGCAGTATATAGATAAGGGGTTGCTGGTTCCCGATGAAATCGTGCTTAAGGAATTGTATATGCGAACATCGGAGCATATGGATTCACCGGGTTTTATTTTTGACGGCTTTCCCCGTACAATTGTCCAGGCCGAGTCCCTGGATGAGATGCTTCATAAAGAAGGAATGGCAATTTCTTTGGTTATTTCCGTGGAAGTGGAGGAGGAAGAGCTGTACAAACGGTTGATGGGCAGAGGTGAAGACTCCGGAAGGAGCGATGATTCGGACGACATCATCAGGCGGAGACTTGAAGTGTACAAAGAGCAAACCCTGCCACTGATCGACTATTACAAAAAACAGGGCAAAATGGCCACGATCAATGGAATGGATCCTGTTGACCAGGTATTTGAGAAAATAACCCGTGCCATCGACACCTACCTTGAAAGCAGCAAAGTGCTACCGGTGGTTGATTAGCATCTGCCGGTTCTGACCGGAGAGGAAAGCCTCCCGGAAAGGGTTCTGCCTGCCCGCATTGCCTGTTTGTGTGTAGCAATAATCTGTATCCAATGAACGCCAATTTCATTGATTATGTAAAAATAAATTGCCGGTCAGGCAAAGGGGGTGCCGGGTCGGCGCACCTCAGGCGTGAAAAATTTGTCCCCAAAGGAGGCCCCGACGGAGGCGACGGAGGAAGGGGCGGCCATATCATTCTCAAAGGGAACAGCCATCTCTGGACCCTGTTGCATCTCAAATACACGCGGCACCTGATCGCCAAACCAGGCGGCCCCGGCGGAAAACAAAGAAGCAGCGGCGCCTCGGGTGAAGACGTAATCGTGGAAGTGCCCCTTGGTACCGTTGTAAAGGATGCGGAAACAGGAACGGTGGTTACTGAAATCACACATCACGATGAAAGCTTTGTTTTGCTTTCCGGTGGAAAAGGGGGAAGGGGTAACGTACACTTCAAATCAAGTACCCGCCAAACACCAAGATATGCACAACCAGGCCTTCCGGGACAAGAAAAATGGTTTATACTGGAACTGAAAATTCTTGCTGATGTGGGCCTTGTCGGATTCCCAAATGCAGGAAAATCAACCCTTTTGTCAGTAGTGAGTGCCGCCAAACCGGAAATCGCTGATTATCCCTTTACCACACTTGTTCCCAATCTTGGCATGGTAGCTTACCGCGATAATCGATCCTTTGTGATGGCGGATATTCCGGGTATCATCGAAGGAGCGCACAAAGGCAAAGGCCTTGGCCACCGGTTTCTACGGCATATTGAAAGAAATGCCTTGCTTTTATTCATGATACCCGCAGACAGCCCCGATATCGCCCAAGAGTACAAAATTTTGCTGCACGAGCTCCAGGAATATAATCCTGAGTTGCTTGACAAACAACGCTTGCTGGTAGTAAGCAAATGCGACCTCCTGCAGGAAAGTGAATTTGGCGAACTACAAAAAAAACTCGAATCATCGGTTCCGGATACAGAAACAGTATTTATTTCTTCCCACACCAATAAGGGTATCCTGAACCTCAAAGATACACTATGGCAAATGATGGAACATGAAGAGCCATCAGATGATCAAAAATAACCGGACAACTTGCCTTCAATTTTTTCTATGTGAATACGTATTACCGTTACATTGTTAATGGCAGGTGCATTGTATGAAAAATCCCGGCCGGTATATTTTTGCATGGTCACATTCATGATACGGACCTTTTCATCATAATCCTCAATGAATTCGGCACGCCCGTGGGCCAAAACACTGCGATACTTCATCCCATAACTGCACGCCACCTTTTCATGCCGGTGAAACAACGCATGATCCGTGCTGAAGGCCACACAAACATTCGGATTGTTTTGTAGCACGCCAATCTTTTTGCCCTGTGGCGCCATGTGCAGGTAAATGCTGCCTTCTTCATATCCAAAATTAAATGGCAATACATAAGGCTTTCCATCTTCGTCTGTCATGCCAACATAGCATGTGTCGCACTTGTCAATGATTTCTCGAATTTTTTGGGGATTATTGATCATATTCGTTGCCATACACTAATATGTTTTGGTTCATAACAAGGATCAACGCTTCTCCATCAAAAATAAAGTTTTTTTGAATAATAACCATTTCCTGTTTTCTATGGCAAGATTTTTGTTGAAAATATTAAAAAACTAATAAAATAGTTTTATTACTAAATTTTTAGTTATTTTTGTATTTCAAATGATTGAACAGATACAAATAGCTAAAATGTAAAAGTGATGAAAGAACTAACCAAAGCAGAAGAACAAGTAATGCAGATTTTGTGGGATATTAAGGCGGGTTTTGTAAAGGACATACTGGAGGGTTTTCCGGAGCCCAAACCTGCTTATACAACAGTATCTACCATTGTCAGAATTCTGCAAGAAAAGGGATTTGTCGGGCACAAAGCATTTGGGAAGGCGCATCAGTATTACCCGCTTATCGAAAAGCCCACTTATACGCGTGTGATGATGAAAGGCATTATGCACCGGTATTTTGGCAATTCACTGCGCCAGATGGTTTCCTTTTTTTCACATGAAAAAGGGCTTTCCGCTTCCGATCTGGAGGAATTAAAACGGATCATCGACGATGAAATTCAAAAGAAGAAGGATTATTGACACCATAACATAATACATTGATTGATCATTGATAATGAGTAGGATATGGAACAATTTAGCTTGTGGTTATTCTGGACGTCTGTTTACATCTGCATCGTAGGTGCAGCATATTATTTCTTTTTGAGGAAGCAATTGTCACCGGGGCATGGCAGAATTTTCATCCTTTGCGGGCTTTTCTCTTCCATTTTTTTGGGCGCATTTTCATTTATATCCTTTCAGCAGGGAGCCCCGGCCATCCTTTCCTCGCCGCTGCTTTTACCTGAAGTAGTAGTCACAGCGTCATCAGGAGCAGAAACCGTGAGATATGAACTGACGGAAGCTTTTATTGGCAGCCGTGTTTTGTTTTACATCAGTCTGGTCATTTCCGTTTTGCTTGCCATCAGGGTTTTCGTTAGTTTGTTTCTTTTGTTGTTCAGAATAAAATTCAGCCGCCGTTTGATCATTGAAGGATCTAATGTATTACCTGTTTCCGGTGAAATTTCGCCGTGTTCATTCTTTTCTTACGTGTTTGTTCCTGAAAGCTTGCTGAACAAACCGGCTCTGAAAACCATACTTGTGCACGAACGGGCACACATCATTAAAGGACACTCTATAGATTTGATCTTTCTTGAGCTCCTTACCATTCTCTTTTGGTTTCACCCGGTTTTGTGGCTTCTCCGTAAGGAAATGAAAACACTACAGGAATACGAAGCTGACCGCTATGTCCTGAACAGGCATATCGATAAACACTCATATCAGAAATTATTGCTTGACATCTCCTTGTCGGGCATGCGCATACCAATTACAAACCCTTTAAACTACTCATCCTTAAAAAAAAGAATCATGATGATGAACAAAAATGTAAGAAAAAGCTCCAGGTGGTCGCTTTTGGCCATTTTAATGGTAATCCCTTTCATGGGGATGGTGTTCATGCTCCAGGCAAATGACCCTCAATCACAGAGGGTTAGGATACCGAGTGAGACACAGGAACAGAAAGAAGCCAGGTCTGCTTATGATGAAGATGTCATTTTTACGATCGTTGAACAGCAGCCTGAGTTTCCGGGTGGAACTGATACTATGCTACACTTTCTTCAGACCAATTTAAGATATCCGGCAGAAGCCAGGGAGGCAGGCATACAGGGTACGGTGTTTGTCACTTTCGTTGTAGAGAAGGACGGCGACATCAGTGACGTACGCGTGTTACGCGGTATTGGCGGCGGTTGTGATGAAGAAGCCGTTCGTGTTGTGAAAGAAATGCCTGCCTGGGAACCGGGTGTTCAGCGTGGTGAAAAAGTTCGTGTTCAGTTTAACCTGCCGATCCGTTTTAAACTAAATGGCGATAACGACAAAGAAAAAGATGATAACCAGACAACTGGTGTAATGATCATTTTGGATGGAGAAAGAATTGCCGTTGTAAGAGGGATGGACCTGAATACCTTAATCCCCGTTGAACAGATCGGACATGTTGAGGTATTGACCGGAGAAAAAGCTGCAGA
>SKTQ01000222.1 GCA_007122505.1 Bacteroidales bacterium
CCGGCGTGCAGCCTGATAAGTCTGATAAACAATGGTCAATAAAGCGATGGCCATTGTAACAAAGGCAGACACCAGGAAAAAGACGGGCGTAAGATTGATCTGATAGGCAAAATTATCCAACCACCGGTCTGCAACAACCCACGCCAGCGGCCAAGCGACAACAATGGCAATGATAACCCATTTCAGTATGATCTTGAAGAATACCATCATGATCTGCATCAGTGTTGCCCCCAGAACTTTTCTCAGGCTCACCTCCCTCCTGCGCGATTGTACCATATAGCTCGACAAACCGTATAAGCCCAGCAAAGCAATGACGATCGCCATCCCCGAGGCGAAAAGGATTATTTTGAAACTCCTTTCTTCAAAGCGGTATGATTGATCAAACACATCCTCCAGCCATACGCTGTTTATTCCGTAGTTATGGTCTGTTTTGCTGAAAGCCAGTTCGATCCTTTCACGCGCTGCCGGCAGGTCACGACTGTTTACCTTTACCGAAATAATCCTGATCTCATCGAAATAGCGATTAAACACAAGGGCTCCGATGGGCTCATGCAGGCTCTGATAATGAAAATCCTCAACCACGCCGATGATCTTGCCATGGTACTCCCACAAGGACACATCTGCACCGACAGGATTCTCAAGGCCAAGCCGCCGAACCGTTTCCATGTTGACAACATACTCGTAGTTGTCGGTCTGTATTCTTTCATCTAACCAGCGGCCCTCCAGGAGGCGAATATCGTAGAAGTCAAAAAAGTCATCGATGGTGGCAAAATAAATGATGGGGATGGCTTCATTGGGATGCTGATCGCGCAGCCGAAAGAGCTGGCTGCTTCCCCCTAAACCCGGCACAGCCTGCGATGCCGTTACTGCCGACACTTCAGGGAGTTGCAGCAAATCCTCTTTCAGTGCCCGGTACGACGACTGAATACCTGGTGTTAAACCCCTGAGCAGCAATACATTTTCCTTGTCGAAGCCGAGGTCGTCATGCTTCATGTAACGGATCTGATTATTCACTATCGAAAGGAAGGTGATGAGAAAAACAACGATCACGAATTGCGCAACAACCAGCACAATGCGCAGCAAAGGGGTTCTTCGGCCAAGGTTCAGATGTCCTTTCAGGATGGCTGCGGGCTCATGGCTTGCAAAGCTCATGGCCGGATAAAGGCCGGCTATCAGTCCCACAAAAACCGCCAGTGTGATCAGGGAAAGAACCAGGGAAAGGCTGAAAAAATCGTAAAGCGCCAATTCTCTTTCCAGCAGTGCTGAAAACGGGGGAAGGAAAAACTCCACCAGGATAAGCGCAACAACCAGGGCAATAAAGGAAGTCAGCACCGATTCGCCCAGGAACTGAAATATGATGTTTTTCTTCTGCGCTCCGGCAACCTTTCTGATGCCCGTTTCAATAATCCTTTTGTCTGAGCGGGCTGTTATCAGGTTGATAAAGTTAAAGACAGCAATGGTGAGAATAAAAACAGCCAGGCCGGTCATGATAATCATGTTCTGAAAATTTCCCCCTGGACTCAGGTCGCTGTCCAGATGCCTTCCGAAATGAATGTCTCTGAGGTTTTGCAGCTGTATAGTTGCCTGCAGGTATTCACCAAAAACCTCTGATACCCTGTCGGTAGCAAAACGGGTTATTTGCTCTTCCAGCCCAGCGTCTAAAGGGGTATTCAGGAGCAGATAAGTGGCAAAAAAATTCTGCAGCTGGTTCAGCTGCTCGTCAGGGATAGCCAGCAAGGGTGCCAAAACTTCAAACTGCAGGTGCGTATTGGTAGGGGGATCTTCAATCACGGCCCCTACGGCAAATGGCCTTCTCTCGGTATAAAGCTGATCCCTTTCTACATCAATCTGCAGAACATCCATCTCCAGCACCTGCCCTATGGCGGACCTGTCAGGAAACAGCCTTTCTGCAACAGACCTGGTTAGTATCACATGTGATGGATTGTTGAGAGATTGCCCGGGGTCGCCTTCAAGTACAGGGAAGCTAAAGATAGCATTGAAGCAGGAGTCCACGTAAAAAATGCGGATGTTAACAAAGGGATTGTCATCCGCCTCTATGGACGTGGATCTTGGCAAAATCCTCGAAAAGGATTCAACCCCGGGAACGTTTTCCGCAATGGCCGGACCCGTCAATGCCAGTGTCTGGGGGATTGTAAAGTTGAAATGTCCGTGAAACTGACTGATGACCCGGTACACCCGTGGTGCGTTTTCATGCATTTCTTCAAAACTTCGCTCATGTTTCACAAACAAAGCGAGAATGATGGTTGCGGCCATTCCAAATGCCAGCCCCAGCACATTGATAAATGTCACAGCCGGTTGCCGCTTCATGTTCCTGAAGGCAAGTAAGAGATAGTTTTTTATCATCTAAGTTGTGATTTGGTCAATATTTCTGATCAAAACATAAACCACAGACATTATGAATCTCATTATCTTTGTTTTATGAAAAAATCGAGCAGGCAGGGGGTATTAACCAGGTGTCCGTTTTTGTTCATAAATGTCCGTTTTTAACCAACTATTTGTCAGCAGCCTTCGTTTTTTCAGTGCAGTGATTTTGTAATTTTGCAAAAGCCCCCGCTGTTTTTCGGGCCTCAATGGACATGCAAGCAGTATGATGCGTAAAACATACAATTTGCCAAAACAAATGTTTTAATGCTGACTGTGTGGGCAAATCTTATTAATATTGCAGAATAAATCCGTTTTATCCAAGTTGCACCAAACCATCACTTTCCATAGGTTGCTGATGGGAAGCAAAAAACAAAGCTTATGCTGTTAATAAAGAATGCAGAAATATTTTCACCGGCTCCTTTGGGCAGACGGGATATATTGATTGCCGGCAACACCATTGTTGCCATGGAGAAGCAATTGTCCATTCCTTC
>SKTQ01000195.1 GCA_007122505.1 Bacteroidales bacterium
AAATTGGTACATTTTCTTTGCGTGCTCTGCGTCTTTGCGGTGAAAAAATCAACCGTAATCCACTTTTGCTCTTTTGTCCTCGCAAAGGCCGCAAAAGTTAAATCACGCAAAAAGCGCAAAGAAAGGCTACATTATACATTGGCAGCAGCTAAGAGAGGATATGCGGTGTTGAACAGAACGCCCTGAAAAGGGCAAATTAATTCAGCCCAGTGGCAACGCCCTGGGAAAATGCGCGCAACACCACACCCGCGCCCTGAAAGGGCAGCTTAAAAACAAGTACAAAATGCTAAAATACAGTTGGTTAAAATATTATAACAGATGAAAATTCTTATTTTATGTACGGGCAACTCTTGCCGAAGCCAGATGGCACACGGCTTTTTGGAATCATTTGATCACAGGCTTATTGTGCGATCCGCCGGGACAGATGCAACCGGAAAACTTAATCCGAAAGCAGTTGAGGTGATGCGTGAAATAGATATTGATATTAGTCAGCATACATCAGATCAGGTAAATACATATTTGGACGAAGAATGGGATTACGTAATTACAGTATGCGGCGGTGCAAACGAATCCTGTCCCGCCTTCGCAGGGAAGGTGAAAAACAGGCTGCACATCGGTTTCGACGACCCTACTTATGCCAAAGGTTCTCCTGATTATATTGATTCTGAATACAGGCGAGTGAGGGACGAGATCAGAAAGTCTTTTCGGAGATTGTATGATGAACAGATCAAACCTCAAATAGGGCAGTGATATCTCTTTAAACCAACGTGTTATGATTATACTGTGTTAATTAAACCATGGTTGTGGATCGATCTGTGACTATTTCTCTAGCACCTGATAATCTGTTTTTTAAACAAAACATCAAAACAATGCAAAACGACATCAAGCAGACAGTGATCACAGAAAAGCCAAAACGCCGTATCGGTTTCTTCGAAAAATACCTGACTATTTGGGTTGCCCTGGGAATATTGGTGGGCATTGGCATTGGCCATTTTGCGGGCGACCGCATCGAGGTCATATCCGGGATAGAAGTCGCCAATGTGAATATTCCTGTAGCCATACTGATTTGGCTGATGATCTACCCGATGATGCTCCAGGTTGACTTTTCCAGCCTCAAGAAGATCGGGAAAAAACCCAAAGGTGTGATTTGGACACTCATCATCAACTGGTTAATAAAGCCCTTTACCATGGCTTTTTTTGCATGGTTGTTCTTCTCCAAACTTTACCAGGCATGGATCGACCCTTCCATGGCCGGTGAGTATATAGCAGGCGCAATCATTCTCGGTGCAGCACCTTGCACGGCCATGGTCTTTGTATGGTCTTACCTTACAGATGGTGATCCAAATTACACACTTGTACAGGTTTCTGTAAACGATTTGATCATCCTGGTGGCTTTTGTACCCATTGTGGGATTGCTGCTTGGGATCACAGATGTGGTGATCCCTTACGACACACTGGTGGCCAGCGTGGTTATTTTTGTGGTAATACCGCTGGTGGCAGGTGTCATTACACAACGTTTGCTCATTCACTCAAAGGGTCTGGAGTGGTTTAAGAAGGTGTTTCTGCCCCGGTTAAAACCTGTCAGTATTATTGCCCTCTTGGTTACACTGGTTTTGCTTTTTGCGTTTCAAGGCCAAAATATCCTCAATAATCCGTTCATTATCCTGCTTGCAGCCGTTCCGCTGGTGATTCAGACCTATTTTATATTTTTCCTGGCATGGTATGGCGGCCGTAAACTTAAACTGAAGCACCAGGTATGTGCACCGGCTGCCATGATTGGTGCCAGTAACTTTTTTGAACTGGCTGTAGCTGTGGCTATTGCCCTGTTTGGATTGCAATCACCCGCCGCGCTTGTCACAGTGGTGGGGGTACTTGTGGAGGTGCCCGTGATGTTGTCACTGGTAGCCTTTGCAAACCGGAAAAGGTATTAGCAAAGCAACTCTCCTCTGCTTTTCGTATTTTTGTTGTTTGTTTTCTACCGGATATTTTGCATGGAACAAACGAACAGCATATTTGCCATCGATGCGGGTACATTGTCCATAAAGATGGTATATTCCGAAAATGGGCACATCTCGCGCATTTCCTCCAAACATCATGGGGAGCCGGATCGTGCCCTGAACAGGATGCTCAAGGAATACACCATTGATCTGCGTCATGGTCGATCGGTGGTGAGTGGCAAATACGCTACATTAATAAGTGGAAATAATGGTATGCTGGGCGTTTCACCTGCGTCTGCCCTTGTAAATGCCCTAAAGCAACCGAAATATCGTGACATAAGGTATATTGTCGATATCGGATCTTCCGGTCTGGCAATGGCAGAGGTAATCGACGGCAGCCTGAAGCGGTATGAAACAAATTCATTATGCGCCGCCGGCACAGGAGCGTTTCTGGATCAGCAAATGCAGCGCCTTGGGCTTTCACACCAAACCATTCAGGATATTCCGGTAATGGATAATCCGCCGGTCATTGCCTCCCGCTGCTCCGTTTTTGCCAAAAGCGACCTGATACACCGCCAACAGGCCGGATATACAGTGGAGCAACTCTGGAATGGCCTTGTAAAAGGACTTTCTCAATCTGCATTCACAACTCTTTTCAGGGGAACAAAAGTTGAAGGCCCGGTAATGCTTATTGGCGGCTTAACAAATAACAAGGTTTTTCTGCACTATTTTGAAGCATTGCTGGATGGTCAGAAAATCATCATACCTGAACGAGCAGATTATTTCCTTGCCGAAGCACTTTATCTGTCAGTAAAGGAACGTGCAATCCTTGCAAATGGCCAAAAACCGAATCATATTTCCCACAAGCAACATTATGAAGAACCTCTTCTGTTCAGGGAACGAAAACAGACTGAACATAAGCATTACATGGATG
>SKTQ01000298.1 GCA_007122505.1 Bacteroidales bacterium
GGCAGTGCTTCTACGGAAGTAATCTCAAATTCAGCAGTCGGATAGGTCTCCACAGAAAAGAAATCATCCGATTCCAGGTGTGTGCGCAACCGGGCGTTTCTGGAAGGATCTTCAATATCCAGAACAACAATCTGGTTCATATCCATCACCACGATTCCACCAAGAATTTCCCCTTCAAACACGTAAAATTCTCCTGATTTGATTCCAATGGTACCATCGTGAGGTCCGCGGATATTAGCACCTTCCCACGCCACACGACTGGTCTCAACATCCAAACGGAAAACATCCACTGCTTCAGGGATCTCTCCGGCTTCAAGGCGTTCCAAAATTTCAGCCCTGTTCTCGCTCGGACCGGCGCACGATGCCATGACCACTGCTGCGATAATAACAGGCAAAACAAATTTGATTCTTTTCATTTTTTTTTCTTTGAATTGGTTATACATTTTTATTGATGATCCGGAAAAATTTTGTTCGCAAACAACATAAAAACAATAATTAAACCCGGACAAATTGTTAACTGCTGATAATTAACAGTGAACAAAACCAAATTGTTTATTTCCTAATGTATCACGAGCCGATTTTTAGACTTTTTTTCAATTAACCGGCTATTCATAAAAAAAATATCAAAAAACACAGTTGTTAATTTTGTAACAAGTCCGAATTATTCTATTTTTGCATCATCATCTTCATGATAAGAAAAAAATTAGCAATCAGGCGCATAAATATGGAATTGATGCTTTGATCAAAAGCATTTTTTTCTATTTTTGCAACTTCTTGTCATTCTCGTTTTCATAAACAATAAAAACATGCAGAAAAAACTTCAGGAGCTCACCGAAAAAATTTACCAGGAGGGCGTAGACAAAGCAAGAAAGGAGGCTGAACAGATTGTTTCAGAAGCAGAAAAAAAAGCGGAAGAAACGATTAAAAAGGCTGAAAAACAGGCTGATAACACCATCGAAAAAGCCCAAAAAGAAGCCGAAGACCTGAAAAAAAACGCATTAAACGAACTGCAGCTGTCTGCCCGGCAAGCCATTTCGGATTTAAAACAGGAGGTGGTCCACCTGATTCAGGCAAAAACCGTTGAGCCGGCAGCAAAGTCAGCATTTGAGGAGCCAGCTTTTACCCAGGACGTGATCCGCACCATTGTGAAAAACTGGGACCCGAAAGGCAGCGATAACGTTGACCTTCAGGTGCTGCTGCCGGCAAACAAACAAAAGGAATTTGAGTCCTACTTTAAAAACAAAGCGGCAGATCTTTTAAACAAAGGGTTGGATATTAATTTCAGCAACAAAATCAAAGGTGGATTTAAGATCGGACCAAAAGACGGTGGTTACCTGGTCTCCTTCTCGGATGAGGACTTTGAGCATTTCTTCAAAATATATATGCGTCCCCGGCTGATAGAGCTGCTGTTTGACAAAAAACAAAAATAACGCCTTCGTGAAACGCAAGTATTATTACCTGGTTGCAGGCCTTCAGGATATTTCCCTGGATATACACAAGCTGACCTTTGATCAGCTTGCATTCCGAAACGAACTGAAAACGGAATTGCACCCCAAAGACTACCCCCTGGTGGAAAAACTATTTCTGCCGTTCGACAACATCAACCTCCTGAACCTGCTTCAAAAAAACGACAAACCTTTCATCGATAAAGGAAATTTCTCAAAAGACAAGCTGGAAGAAAACATCAAAGAAGCAACCGATCTTCCAAATTATATGCAAAAATTTATCCACGCATATAAAACCCAGGATCCATTCTATCCCGATATGAGTCCCGAAAACGAACTCACCACCCTATTCTATGATGAAGTGATTTCTGAAGAAAAGAATGAGTTTCTGAAAGAATGGCTCCAGTTTGAGATGAACGTCAAAAATATCATGGCCGCACTGAACGCCCGAAAATATAAAGTGCCTTACGAACATCAAATCGTTGGCACGGGCGAAGTGTCAGAAACCATCAGGAAAAGCCATGCCCGCGATTTTGGCCTCAGCAATGAGCTGGATTATATGGAAGAACTGACGGCCATCAGCAGGAAAGACGACATCAGGGACAGGGAACAGGCCATAGACGACATGAAATGGAAATACCTTGAAGAACATACATTTTTCCATTATTTCACCATAGAGAAAATCCTTGCCTTTGTGATCAAGCTTGGCATGATCGAACGCTGGCTGCGCATTGATAAGGATCACAGCAACGAGCTCTTCAAAAAATTATTGAAGGAATTGCAGTCGAGCTATGAATTACCAGAAACATTTAAAGAAAAATAATACATCTTATGAATACAATTGGGAACGTTACCGGCATTATTGCCAACCTTGTCATTGTAGAAACCGAAGGCACTACCGCCCAGAATGAGATCTGTTTTATCAAACACGGCGACACCCGACTGATGGCAGAGGTGATCAAAGTGGTGGGCAACAAGTCATACATCCAGGTGTTTGAAAGCACAAGGGGGCTGAAGGTAGGCACCGAAGTAGAATTCATGGGCCACATGCTTGAAGCAACACTTGGCCCGGGCATACTGTCCAAAAATTTTGACGGTCTGCAAAACGACCTGCACAAAATGGAAGGTGTATTTCTGAAACGAGGACAATACACCGATCCCATTGAAATAGACAAGAAATACAAATACAAGGTCCTGGCAAAACAAGGAGACAAGGTGGTTGCCGGGTCGTGGCTTGCTGAAGTGGAAGAGAACTGGATTCCTCACAAGATCATGGTGCCTTTCACTTTCAAAGGAGAATACACAGTGAAGAGCATCAAGGGAGATGGCGAGTATGCGCCCAAAGAAACCATCGCGGTGCTTACCGACAAAGACGGGAAAGAGCATAACGTAACCATGGTTCAGAAATGGCCGGTGAAAGTCCCCATCAGGGCCTACATCGACAAACCGCGTCCGTTCAAAATCCTCGAAACAGGTATTCGGGTAATGGACACCCTCAATCCCATCGCGGAAGGTGGCACGGGATTCATTCCCGGTCCTTTCGGATCAGGAAAAACGGTTTTGCAGCATAACCTTTCCAAGAATGCGGAAGCAGACCTGGTAATCATTGCAGCCTGCGGCGAACGTGCCAACGAGGTGGTGGAAATCTTTACAGAATTTCCCGAACTGGATGACCCCCGTTCAGGCAGAAAGCTGATGGAGCGTACCACCATCATCGCCAATACATCCAATATGCCTGTAGCAGCAAGGGAAGCATCGGTATATACAGCCATGACCATCGCCGAATATTATCGAGCCATGGGTCTGAAAGTTTTGTTGCTTGCCGACTCTACAAGCCGTTGGGCACAAGCCTTGCGTGAAATGTCGAACCGTATGGAAGAGCTTCCCGGACCCGACGGATTCCCCATGGACCTTTCGGCCATTATCGCCAACTTCTACGCACGTGCCGGATTTGTTTACCTGCCCGACGGCGAATCCGGTTCCATCACATTTATCGGAACCGTTTCCCCGGCAGGTGGTAACCTGAAAGAACCCGTCACCGAAAGCACCAAGAAAGTGGCACGCTGCTTCTACGCCCTGTCTCAAGACCGCGCCGACAGTAAAAGATATCCGGCTATCGATCCCATCGACAGCTATTCCAAATACCTGGAATACCCCGAAATTGCTGAATATCTCAACAAAACCATCGACGAAAACTGGACCACCAGCGTGTTTAAGGCAAAGGATATCCTGCTTAGAGGAAAAGAAGCATACGAGCAAATCAACATCCTTGGCGACGACGGTGTACCCTTAGAGTATCATATCCGCTATTGGAAATCAGAACTCATTGACTTTGCTATTCTTCAGCAAGATGCCTTCGATAAAATCGACGCATCCTCATCGCTGGACAGGCAAAACTTCATGCTGCAAAAAACACTGGAGATCACAGACATGGACTTTGAGTTTGATTCCTTTGAGGATGCAGGGCCCTATTTTAAAAGACTGATCAACGCCCTCAAACAGATGAACTATTCTGTGTATGAATCTGATGAGTTTAAGCAAAACAAAAAAGAGCTGGAAAATGTCCTCAATGAACAAAAAGAAAGGACATCCGCATCAGCTGATGAGCATCAGAAAACAGAAGAAGTGAAGGCATAAAAAATAACCTTTAGGAAAAGATACGGAGTAATGGAAAAAGAAACAAAAGCATTTCAACGGGTTTACACCAAGCTGTATCAGCTAACAAAAGCCACGGTTTCACTAAAGGCCACAGGCATTGGCAATGAAGAACTGGCCATTGTTGACGGCCGCCTTGCCCAGGTGGTAAAGATCATGGACGACATTGTAACCCTGCAAATTTTCGGGGGTACAGAAGGCATTGCCACAAACGCTGAGGTGATCTTTGCCGGAAAGGCTCCCAGCCTCAAAGTGGGAGACGATCTCGCAGGCCGTTTTTTCAATGCCTACGGTGATCCCATGGAAGGAGGTGAAATCATGGGAGAAGAGCGCGAGATTGGCGGGCCCAGTGTGAACCCCGTTCGACGTAAGCAACCATCGGAATTTATCCCCACAGGAATAGCCGGTATTGACCTGAACAACGCATTGGTAACCGGTCAGAAAATTCCTTTCTTTGCCGACCCCGACCAGCCTTTTAACCAGGTAATGGCCATGGTGGCACTGCGCGCAAAGGCCGACAAGATCATCCTTGCCGGTATGGGACTCACCCGCGACGATTACCTGTATTTCAAAAATGTGTTTGATAATGCCGGTGCGTTGGACCGTATTGTGGGTTTCATCAATACAACCGAAGAACCGCCTGTTGAAAGGTTGTTGGTTCCGGATATGGCCCTGGCAGCCGCCGAGTATTTCGCAGTGGAGAAGCATGAGAAGGTACTGGTTCTGCTTACAGATATGACCCTGTATTCCGATGCCCTCAGTATTGTATCCAACCGTATGGACCAAATCCCATCCAAAGACTCCATGCCCGGATCGCTGTATTCAGACCTGGCACGCCTCTATGAGAAAGCGGTACAATTTCCCGATGGTGGCTCTATCACCATCATAGCCGTTACAACGCTTTCAGGTGGAGATATTACACATGCCGTACCGGATAATACCGGATATATCACCGAAGGGCAGCTTTTCCTGAGGAAAGACAGCGATGTGGGGAAAGTGATCGTGGATCCGTTCCGAAGCCTTTCCCGTCTAAAGCAATTGGTGATCGGCAAAAAAACAAGGGAAGACCACCCGCAGGTTATGAACGCTGCAGTGAGGCTTTATGCCGACGCCGCCAACGCCAAAACCAAACAGGAAAACGGCTTCGACCTTACCGATTACGACGAAAGGTCGCTGGAGTTCGCCAAAGAATACTCCAGAAAGCTGCTGGCAATCGATGTGAATATCGAAACGGATGAAATGCTGGAGACCGCCTATGATCTGTTCGCAACCTACTTTAAACCGGAAGAGGTCGGCCTCAAACAACAATTTATTGAGAAATACTGGAAAAACAAAAGCTGATAAAGCACTGTAAATCAGGAAAACCGTATCGAAGCAAATGGCCATAAAATTTCAATACAACAAAACCTATCTCCAGCGCCTGAAAAAGCAGCTTGCTGTCAGGGAAAAAGCCCTGCCTACCCTTAAAAACAAGGAAGCCGCCCTGCGCAGCGAGGTAAAAAAAGCCAAGGAAACAGCCGAGTCTTTCGACCGGAAACTGCAGCAGCAACTGCAGGAGCATCAGCATGCCATCTCCCTGTGGGATGAATTTGACAACGAGCTGGTAAGCATAAAAGATGTGCAACTCTCCGTGAAAAAGATTGCCGGTGTAAAAACACCCGTTTTGGAAGACGTGTTGTTTGACATCAAGGAGTATAGCATGTTCAATAAACCTGTCTGGTATCTCGACGGGATCAATATTACCAAACAACTTGCCCATACGGCATTAGAGAGAGAGGTTTTTTCCCAGAAAATGGAACTGCTGGACCATGCCCGGAAAAAAACCACACAAAAAGTAAACCTTTACGAAAAAGTTCAGATCCCCGGCTTTGAAGAAGCCATCCTCAAAATAAAACGCTACCTGGAAGACGAAGAAAACCTCTCGAAGGCAGCACAAAAGATTGTTAAAAACAGATTAGAGGCAGCGGAGGCAAAACTATGATCGTTCCAATGCATAAGTTCTCGTTCCTGGTATTCCACCGGGATTACCCCGAATTTCTTGAAAAAGTAAGGGAAATTGGCGTGGTACACCTCATTGAGAAACAGGAGGATGTGCCTGATCAGGTACGCGACAAATACGACCTGATCAAACAAGTACAATGGGTGGTGAAACAACTGGCAAAAAGAGATGCCGGGGAAACGACGCCCGGTGAACCCATTACCGACGGAAAAACTGCCTTTGAAGATGTTCGTGCATACTATAACAATCTGGATGAAAAATTTCAACAGCTGACACTTCTGCAGAAAGAAATCAGCCAGGTAAGACCCTGGGGCGACTTCTCCAAAGAAGTCATCCGGAAGCTTGCAGGAGAAAACCTGCATGTCAAATTTTTTACCGTTGCTGCCAGCCGTTTCCAGGAAAGCTGGTATGAGGAATATCCCATAGAGGAGATCGGCCGGCATGCCGGACAGGTGTATTTCGTTTTGATACAACAGGGTGAAGAAGAACCGGGAATCGACGCAGAAGAAATGAGACCACCGGAACGGCCTCTTTCGGAACTTCTTCATTACAGAAAAAAACTGGAAGAAGACCTTGACGAAATCAACAGCGAACTTGACAAATATGTATTGAATGCCCTTGATGCCATCAAGGTTTATGGTTACCGGTTAAAAGAAGAAGTGGACTATACAAATGCCCTCGCCAATACCGATAAACAAGCTGATGAGAAAGTAATGCTGATGGAGGGATATGTACCCGGTGAGAAAAATGAAAGACTCATTGCCTATCTCGAAAAAAACAACATCCTTTATATAACCCAGAAAGCAGAAGAAAAAGACAAACCGCCCATCCTGCTAAAGAATAAAAAGTTCGCAGAAAAGTTTGAAATGCTGGGTGATTTGTATTCCTTGCCCAAATACAACGAGCTGGACCTTACGCCCTTTTTTGCACCATTTTATATGCTGTTTTTCGGGTTCTGCCTCGGCGATGCCGGCTACGGGATCCTCATGGGTATCGCTGCCCTTTTGTTGAAAAAGAAAGTGCGGAAAGAGCTGAAGCAAATCATGGGTCTTGTTTTCTATCTGGGCGTGTCAACCTTTTTCTTTGGAGTCATCTCAGGAGTGTTTTTTGGCATCCCTCTCTTTGATACAGGCTTGCCGGTATATAAAGACCTTGCCGCCAGGTTTGAGCAACAGGATACCGATATCAACATGCTGTTGTTCTATTTGTCATTGATACTCGGCGGTATCCAAATTATTTTTGGCCTCTTCCTGAAAGCGATCAATGAAACCAAGCAGTTTGGCTGGAAACATGCTGTGGGTACCATAGGTTGGATACTCCTGATAACCGGCAGTATTGCATTATATGGAATCAGCCGGCTCACAGGTGTCCCCTTTGCCGACTTAAATCCGGCATTCTACGCTCTGCTGGCAGTCAGCGGACTGATGATCCTGTTCCTGAACAACCTGAACAGAAACATCATGATCAATTTTGGCCTGGGCTTGTGGAACACCTACAATATGGCCACCGGAATCCTGGGTGACCTGCTTTCTTACATCCGTTTGTTTGCATTGGGCATATCCAGTGCCATCCTGGGTTTTGTGTTCAACAGCCTGGCCGTTTCGATGAGCGGAAGCATACCGGTTGTCAGCATCCTTGTGATGACCATCATATTGGTTATCGGACACGGGATCAACCTGTTTATGTCGGGGCTGGGTGCTTTTGTGCATCCCATGCGTCTGACCTTTGTTGAGTTTTATAAGAACGCCGGCTTTTCCGGTGGAGGAAAACAATATAATCCATTTAAGAAAATCACGTAACGTCTCACTTTAAATCACTATTACATTATGGAACCAATTATTTTCGCTTACATTGGTATTGGATTAATGATCGGATTGGCCGGTATCGGCAGTGCTTTTGGTGTTTCCATGGGAGGTAACGCCTCCATTGGTGCACTGAAGAAAAATGACGAGGCTTTTGGTAACTACATGGTATTAAGTGCTCTCCCCGGAACACAGGGGTTGTACGGATTCATGGGTTACTTTATTTTGTCCGGTTATCTGACTGCCGGCATGAGCTGGGCAACTGCAGCCGCCATTTTTGGAGCCGGACTGGCTCTTGGTTTTGTCGGTCTGCTTTCCGGTATCCGTCAGGGACAGGTTTGTGCCAACGGTATCGCCGCCATCGGGTCAGGACATAACGTTTTTGGAAACACCCTGATTCTGGCTGTTTTTCCGGAGCTTTACGCCATTGTTGCCTTCGCAGCCACATTCCTCATTGCAGCCACACTGCCACTCTAAGCAAATACGTCTATAAAAAATTACGGCCAACGGTGCTCAACCGTTGGCCTTATCCTTTTTTCCCAGCTAAATAATATCACTGCTGCTCCATACGCTTCCGGATTACATCCCAGGTGGGTGTCACAAGAAAAGACTCATCCATATACCCTGCCAATATCTCAAAACGTTTCATAGGAATGGCAAATGACAATTTGTCTTTCGACAGAAACGGCCGTGCTGAAGAATCAAACATACCCATGATGCAATCCGGATCATCCTTTTGGTTCTCCAACCACGGATACTGGATCACAGCCCCGCAACCGGCACTGAAAGGCGCTTTTACACCATAGGGATCTTTTCTGTCGTAATTGGCCAGTGTAAACAAGCCGGCAATGACATCCGGTTTGTCAAAAAAAACAATCACCTCCGGATGATCATCATCCTCAAGCTTTTCGAAAGGCTTACAAATCAGCCACTTTGCAGGTGCCTTAATTTCCGGTACATGGTTGAGCCATGCATTCACCGTATCAGGATCCCGCTTGTAACGCTCCCCTTCAATCTCTCCAGGCTTACCGTAAGAAAGAAAATAGGAAAAGTCGGGCCGGGGCCCTGATGAAAAACCACAATAACGGATACCACCTCCGCAACCCAGATTGTCTGCATTAAAAGCCAGTGACTTGCCTCGCAGAACCTTCGAAAAATCCGCAATCACACAATGATGTCCCTCCTTTTTGGATGCCACCTCTGCATTGTGCAGATGGTCACCGTAAAATGCAGCAAATGGCTTAACTGCACCGGGAAAATATCTATTCCAACGGGAAATGAAATCTGATTTCAACTTTTGATCCATGGTATTTTTTAAACAAAAATACGAGTTTTTTCAGGTTCAGAATTCTGCCTGCATTACTCACTCATTGTCAACAATATATCCACGTATATAGCAAATACTGCTTCATGCAAATATTCCAAAAACCCGAAAAGCAAAAACACAGTCAATGCAACCGCTAAAACCGGTATTGAAAAATCACCAACAACATATCAAACCTGATATGAGCCAGAAAAATACCGTGAAAACAAAAAAGAAACTCAGGACTTTTTCACACGTTCATACACCATGAAAGTGATGAACATCATGCCAAGCAGATAAACAGAATCTTCGATGGGAATCGTAAATATCCGGATACCAAAATTCTGTGTGTCATCATAGCTGACAACCGGCATTTCTGTAAAACTGCCTGTCAACGCACCGTTCACCAGAAGAAAAGGTGCAAGCATGACCAGATAGGTCAGGAAGAAATGGGTAAGCCAGGTTTTGTGCGTTTTGAGCAGGGGCTGCAACAGGGCCAAAATACCGGTAAGCGACATCACCACAAGGGTATATAAACGATGGGTGTTGAATACAGCAAGTACGATGAAGAGCACACCCAAAATTACAGTCAAAGTAAGAGAAAACTGTGGAAAAACAATTTTTGGAAAAAAGTAGCGCAATACCTCATAGGAAAATACAATGCAATAGGTGATCACCACAAAAAACAGCCATTCTTCAACAGGCAGGTTAGAAATATAGAAGCCAAGTACATAGTTGTAGTTGAACGACCATACCTCATGCCGCGTAAAAGCGATGTCCCAGGGTATAAAAACCAGCATCATTACAAAGATACCGGCAAACATTGCCGGCCATTTGCGCCAGAAACGGATTCGGGGCTCAAAGCTTCGAATCATTGGCACGGCTATACTGGCAAGCAGTAAGAAGGCATAATAATATTTTTCCATGCCAATTTAACACACAAACACAGTTATTTGTTTGAGGGATTTCTTCGAGAAAAGCAGATTACAGCCGCGATCGGATACATGGGCCAGATAAATAATCAGGCAAGTTAGCCTTTGGTGCTGAAGGAAGCCAAAAAATCAATACATTTGTGCATATTTCATCGCCCGGCAGGAAATTAAAACTGATGGTGCGGTTACATGCCGGGAGTTATATACAGGCAATACGCCGTCAAAATCCTATACATATCTAAAACCTGGCCGGGCGCTCATCCAAACTAAAAACAAATGGGAGTATTTATTGCATTAAGCGTTATTATTCTTTGGGGAGGACATCTTGCCTACGTTTTACTAAATATTCCGGTTGCATGGGATAACCCCTGGATGTACCTGCACATATTGATCCAGGCTTATTTGTTTACCGGGTTGTTCATTACGGCGCATGATGCCATGCACGGCAATATTTCTCAGAAGAAATGGGTCAATACCATTCTCGGTTATACCTCATCGTTTTTGTTTGCGGGTATGTATTACAAGCGTTTACGAAAAAATCACGGTATGCATCATAAATATGCTGCCACAGAGAAAGATCCTGATTTTTATGTGCACTCTCAAAATTTCTTCAAATGGTGGGGGGTTTTTATGTGGCGCTATGTCACCATTATTCAGCTTGTTTTTATGGCGATCTTTTTCAATTTACTGCTGCTTATTCCCGGTGTTACTGAGTTAAGTGCTTTGCTTTACTGGGCACTGCCGGCAATTTTTGGCACCCTGCAGCTTTTTTGGGTAGGTGTTTACTGGCCACACCGGATGCCACACCACGAGGAAATGGGACCGCACAAGGCTCGCACCCAAACAAAAAACCATCTTTGGGCGATGCTTAGTTGCTATTTTTTCGGATATCACCGCGAACACCACAACGATCCGCGAACACCCTGGTGGAGATTGTATCAAACCAAAAGTTGAGCAGGTTTCAACTACTCGGGTTATTCAAAACATTTCCGGTTGTGCACCCCCTGCCCGATTAACCACGCAACTATTTGGCTAGTCACGTATTGCTTCCAGGCACCGGCGCAGTCCATCACGCCAATGGGGAATATCAATATGGTAATCGGTTTTGATTGCTGTTTTATCAAGAACACTATAATGGGGTCTTTGGGCAAGCTGCTTAAATTCAGCCGTCAAAACCGGCCTTACCTGGCAGTCTATTCCTTCCATCTCAATGATTGCATGTGCAAAGTCATACCAGCTGCATACACCTTCGTTGCTGTAATTGTATATTTTACCACGTATTTTTTCGGGTAGCAATGGAATGATATCCAGGATGGTTTTGGCAAGATCAGCCGCATAGGTTGGAGCTCCGACCTGATCATACACAACACGTAATTCCTGTTCCGATTTGGCTTTATTCAATATGGTTTTCACAAAATTGTGGCCAAATGAGGAATACAACCATGAGGTGCGAAAAATGACGGATCTTTGGGCATTAAATATCACTTCAAGCTCGCCTTCCAGCTTACTCTTACCATAAACGGAGCGGGGTTTTGCCACATCAGTTTCTTTGTATGGCTTGCATCCTGCCTGTCCATTGAACACGTAGTCGGTACTGATGTGGATCAATAAAGCCCCTGCTTCCGTACAAGCTGCTGCAAGAAACCCTGCACCACGCATATTCAGTTCATTTGCAGCGGCAATATTGTCCTCTGCACCGTCAACGGCAGTAAAACCCGCACAATTGACCACACAATCTACCTTATTCTGCTTAAAAAACTTATTTAACGCATGCTCAGACCTAATGTCCAGTTCTTCCTTATCCGTAAATACAAATACAAATTGCTCATAACTTTTCGCCAATTTACGCAACTCGCAGCCTAGCTGTCCGTTACTCCCGGTTACCAATATGTTCATAATTCAAAGCAATAAAAATTAAACCCATAAATTAATTAAGAAACGCATGTCACTAAATGAATTATTAACAATTTTAAAAATGCTTCCAACAAGTTAATTAACAAAACAGCCTGCATTGGATTACAATCAAGACTTTAAAACTCAAATTAAAATATCTTTTGTATAAAAAAAACATCAATACATTGACATCATTAATTAAAACGGCTAAATTAAAACAATTTTCTTTATATTTACATATTTCTATTAATTTTGATCTTAAATAATTATAAAAATGGATCAGGAAAATCAAATCGAAAGAGAAGTCTGGGACAGCAACAGGAAGGCTTTATTCATCAACCTGGACAGTTCCATTTATGGGTCATTTGCTGAAATTGGTGGTGGTCAGGAAGTTGCACGCTGCTTCTTTCAGTCTGGAGGGGCTTCAGGGACGGTCGCAAGAACCGTTTCGGCCTATGATATGGCCTTCAGCGACTATCTTTACGGCGAAAGCCCTTCAAGGCGTTACGTATCCGAGAAAAGGCTCCTGCAAATGCTGAAGAAGGAGTACAACAGCCTCGAAACACTGCTGAAGGAGCAAAGAGGCAGCAACACCCGTTTCTTTGCATTTGCCAATACGGTGGCTACTTTAAACTACAGGAAAGACAATGAAGCACATGGGTGGATCGGGGTGCGTTTCCAGATAAAACCAGGTGCCATACCAAACGACGTGGTATTGCATGTGAGGCTTCTTGAAAATGACAGCCTGCAGCAGCAACAAACACTGGGGGTGCTTGGGGTAAATCTCATTTATGCCTGCTATTACAATTATCAGTATCCAAACAGCTTCTTAAAATCATTGCTGGATGATATTTCCAGCGACCGTATTGAAATTGACATGATACGGATGAGCGGTCCCGACCTGGCTTATGTTGACAACCGTCTTTTGGCAGTACAGCTGGTAAAAAACGGAATGACCAAAGTTGCCATGTTTGACAGGCACGGGCACGTTCAGCAACCCGCCGACCTCCTCTACAAAAAGAATATCATGTTGCTAAGGGGTAGCTTCAGGCCAATCACTTATGTAGGCTTTAATATGCTTAAATCGGGATTTTCTCTGTTTAAAAAAGAGGTGGGATACGACAAAAAGGCAGCTAATGCCGAGGTGCTCTGTGAAATAACCCTGAACAACCTGATTGACGAAGACGATTTTGACGAGCGTGACTTTCTCGACCGGGTAGATATCCTTTGCGGGATGGGACAGAATGTGATGATTTCAAATTTCAGGGAGTTTTACCGGTTGGGAGAGTGGTTCCAGCGCTTTAAAATCAACAATATCCGGATGGTTATCGGGGCACTTACATTCCTCAATGTCATCGACAAAAGATATTATAAACACCTGAAGGGCGGAATGATGGAAGCCTTCGGAAAACTGTTTATGGATAACCTCAGGGTGTACATATATCCGGGCAGGGAGAAAAATGAGGATGAGATCATCACCGTTCAAAACATGCCCATCGATAAGGATATTGCTTACCTGTACAGGCATCTCACAGAAAACAATTATATTCTTGATATTCCGGGTTACAAAAAAGATGTTCTTCCCTATTTTTCACATGTTGTATTGAAGAAAATTCAAAACAATGAACCGGGTTGGGAGGAAATGGTACCAAAATATGTTTCAGCATTCATTAAAACGAAACAACTTTTTGGATACAAAAACCCTGATTGAGAGACCCTTTTATCCATAAATAAAAAGCCCGGATGTTTGTTATATCACCTGGGCTTTTTATTATAACAGTTTATGTTGATTAAATATCAAAGTCATCGAAGTCCATTCCGTTGCCATTGTCATCACTTCTTCCATTGCGGTCTCTACGGCGATCATATTCGTTAATGCGTAAGCTGAACCCAATGGTGATCTGTCTGCTTGTACGCCAACGCTCCATATCCATGGTAAAATTGTCACCATAGTTATGCATACTGAAGCGCATGGTGTTAAAGATATCTGAGAAATTTAGTGTGATGGTTCCGGTATTACCCAGCACATTCTTTCTTACTGCAGCATTTACAGCATACATGGCATCCATTTCTCCCTGCAACATGATAATAGGCGAGCGGTAAAAACCATTTACCTGAAAACTCCATCCGTTTCCAAGATTGGTATTGCTCATTAAACGTCCCGACCATGAATAGCTGTCATTTTCTGCATCCATCTGGGCTCCACGACCTTCGATAATGCTCCTGAAATAACTCAGGGTTGCATTTACATTCCATCGGTTGGAAAACCTTTGCGACAAAACGAACTCAGTACCATAGGAAACTCCTCTGTTCAGGTTTTCAAAATTGGTAACCGTTACATCGCGGCCTTCCATACCCGGCAAATCGTCGCGAACCGTGCGATATCGGGTAATCATTCCATCGGTATGGCGATAAAAGATACTCGGGTTGATGGTAGTTGTGGGCCAAAAACGGGTATAACTTAACTCAAAAGAGTTGATAAATTCAGCTTCTAGTTGGGGGTTACCCATAGACACCTCATACTCGCTGCTGTATCTCATAAAAGGATTAATGTTTCGGTTGCGCGGGCGGTTGATGCGACGGCTGTAACTGATCTGGGCCGACTGGTTGTTCTCGAAACTGCGACGAATATGGGCAGTGGGAAACAAGCTGAAATAATTGTTGTCAAAAGTCACTCCCGTTGTGCGCTGATCACCGTCAACAAAGGTTTGCTCAGCGCGTAATCCGGCCTGAACACTGTAACGGCCCAGCATGGTGGCATACATACCGTAAGCAGCAAAAATCTGCTCGTTGTATATGAAGTGGTTGCTGCGATTCACATTATTTTCCCAGGCATCGGTCTCCGAAATGAAGTTTTCAAACAAAAAGTATGAATCCATCTCCCTTACCTGGATACGATAACCGGCCTCAAACTTGGACTGATCGCTCAAGGGATGTACATAATCGAGTTGTGTGCTGAGTGACCAGTTTTGACCATCCATTTGGGAGCGTTCCAACACCTGTTGATCCAATGGCGAACTCCAGTCATTTTCATAGAACTGCTGGGCAAAATGTTGATTCCTGTCCATGTTGCGGGTCGAAAAAGACATATCAGCCGTTAGCTCCCGGTGCTCCTGTGCAAAGGTTCTCCGGAAGTTCAGACGGTGATTGAATGAATTGTGCAGCATATCTGTATCGTTGTCCATCAAAAACAAGCTGCTGGGATCGGTCAGGTCCTGGTAAAGCATGTATTGGGTGAGGTTATCCATCGTCCGGTTCCAGTTGCTGTATCTTGAAGAAAAAGTAAGGGTATTACGGGGGTTGAACTGATAGTCAAAGCCGGCCTGGATGTTATGGGAAGTCATTCCATTGTTGCCGGTAATGTCCTGATCCATAAAATTTGAAAAGTCGCCCACAAAAGTTTCCCGCTGACTGTTGCCGAAACTTTCCATGTCGGTAAGGCGGGCACTGTAATTGGTAAAGAAATTCCAATTACCAAACTGGTAGTTAAGGTTCACGGAACCACTAAAACGGCCGGCCGAACCCGCATTAAGCGACACCATACCGTTGTAGCCCGGTCGCCGTTCCTGCTTTAACACCACATTGATGATTCCGGATGTACCCGAAGGATCAAATCTTGCAGAAGGATTAGTTACCACCTCAACCCGTTCAATGCTTTCTGCAGGTATCTGTTCCAGTGCTTCTGATACGGTAAGACCTGTTAATGTGGAAGGCCTGCCATCAATGAGCACCGTTACATTGGTACTGCCACGTAAACTCACATTGCCGTCAAAGTCCACTGCAATACTTGGAATATTCTCCATTAGCTCCAGTGCTGACCCGCCAACGGAGGTCAACTCCTGAGCAACATTGAAAACACGGCGATCCAGACCAACTTCCATTAATTGCCTCGCCGCTTCAACGGTTACTTCCGAAAGTACCGTTGCATCCGGAGCTATTCTGATTTCTCCCATATGGTAATGTGTTTCGCGGGGAGTAATGCGGATATCGTTAAACGTTTGCCTCGGGTATCCTACATAATTGATTACGATGTAATATGTACCAAAAGGGACTTCCCTTATTTCAAAAAAGCCATTCTCATCAGAGATTGAGCCGCTCACCATGGATGAGTCGGCAACAGAATACAATACCACACTGGCAAACATCAGGGGCTCATTTTCATGTTCATCAAGCAACTTACCGCTTACTATTCCGGCAGCCTGTGCTTCTCCGCTACCCTGCGGTCTCCGTCCTTGCTGCTCAGCAGATGCCAGTGCAAAAGCATTGCTGACGGTTAATAAGAAAACTATTGCCCATATTAAAATTGATCGTTTATTCATGGTTATTATTAAACTTAATGTTATTAACAAAAGAAAATGCCCCTGCTTGGGCATACAATACAATAATACTGACAAAAACGGGTGCAAAAAGTTTAACAGGCCGCACTCCTGTAAACATTATTTAAGGAGCTTTAACATAGATTAACTTTCAGGACACTTTTCCGGTCTGTGTTTGGCCAAAAATGATCCGGGTTTTGGTTTGATGCAGACAAACATGGGTGCTGCCAAAAATCAACAGCTGATAAATTTTGTATCTTTGCAAATTATTAGCAGCGATAAAAGATGGCTGAAAAATATTCGGAAGACAGCATACGCACCCTCGACTGGAAAGAGCATATACGTTTGCGGCCCGGCATGTATATCGGGAAGCTTGGCGATGGTGCTTCCCAGGATGATGGCATTTATGTATTGATCAAAGAAGTGATCGACAATGCCATCGATGAGTTCATCATGGGCTTTGGCAAAACCATTGAAGTTACCATTGATGAATCCCAGGTTACTGTTCGTGATTATGGCCGCGGCATTCCGCTGGGCAAAGTGGTTGAATGTGTGTCGCGTATCAACACAGGAGCCAAATACGACAGCAAAGTGTTTAAAAAGACGGTCGGGCTCAACGGCGTGGGAACTAAGGCGGTAAATGCCCTCTCCAACTCCTTCCGCATTGAATCGATCAGGGAAGGACAGTCAAAAAGCGCTGAATTCGCATCGGGCAAACTGATCAGGGAAAATGAAATAACCACCAGTAATGAACGCACAGGTACGGTAGTTACTTTTCGGCCCGACGACACTATATTTGGAAAATTCCGGTTTATCGACGAATACATAGAAAAATTGCTATGGAACTATGTGTTCCTGAACCGGGGCCTAACCATTATTTTTAACGGTCGCCGCTTAGTATCCAAAAATGGCCTGCTGGATCTTCTCAACAGAAATATTGACACCCCGGTTTGTTATCCCATCATCCATATTCAGGAAGAAGACCTTGAATTTGCTTTTACCCATAGCACAAGCCAGTACAGCGAAGAATACTATTCCTTTGTGAACGGGCAACATACTACCCAGGGAGGCACCCATCAGGCAGCTTTCAGGGAAGCACTGAATAAAACCATCCGTGAATTTTACAAAAAGGACTTTGATGCCAACGACATCAAAACCTCATTGATGGTTGCCTTCAGCATCAAAGTACAGGAGCCGGTTTTTGAATCCCAAACCAAAACCAAACTTGGCTCACAATACATGGAGCCTGACGGGCCGAGCATCCGGAATTATATTGGTGACATCCTGAAACGCAGATTGGACAATTATCTGCATATGCATCAGGATGTTGCAGAAGCCCTGCTGAAAAAGATCGTGCAGTCGGAGAGGGACAGGAAAGAAATGGCCAACATCAAAAAACTGGCCAGGGAAAGAGTGAAGAAAGCCAGCCTGCACAACAAAAAGCTCAGGGATTGCCGTGTCCATTACAGCGATAACCATGCACAAAGGCTTGATACCACTCTCTTTATCACAGAGGGCGATTCGGCCAGCGGATCCATCACAAAGGCACGCAATGTAAACACGCAAGCAGTATTCAGCCTGAAAGGGAAACCTTTGAACAGCTATGGGCTGTCAAAGAAAATCGTGTATGAAAACGAAGAATTCAATTTGCTGCAAGCTGCCCTGAATATTGAAGAAAGCCTGGAAAACCTGAGATACAACAATGTGGTGGTTGCCACCGATGCCGATGTGGACGGCATGCATATCAGGCTGTTGTTGCTCACATTTTTTCTGCAGTTTTTTCCCGATCTCGTACGAAACGGTCATTTATACATATTGCAAACACCGCTTTTCAGGGTTCGCAATAAAAAAACCACCCACTATTGCTATACAGATCAGGAAAAGCTGCAAGCCATCCGGTCGCTGGGTGCAAATCCGGAAATCACAAGATTTAAAGGACTTGGAGAGATATCTCCTGACGAGTTCAGCAATTTTATCGGGAAAAATATCCGCCTCGATCCGGTAATTCTCCGAAAAGATCTTAGCCTGAATGAGATACTTCGGTTTTATATGGGTAAAAACACCCCGGAAAGGCAACAGTTTATCATCGAGAACCTGAGACTTGAAGCCGCCCTGTCGTAGAACCCCGTTCAAGGCAATGATGACCGGAAGGTTGTCCCGGATCACAAAAATCAGACCTTTTGCTTGTTTGACAGATCAGGTGTCCATCCTGAAAGTATCCCAGTCTGCCCAAACGCGAAACTTGTCACGAAAGGCATCCAGCTCGCATCGGGTCATTACAATGGTTTCTGAAGCTTCCTTGTCAGGAGGAATGTTGGAAATATTGTCTCCTTTCGGGCTGATCACAGCCGAATCACCGGAGTAGTATATGTTGTTGTTGTCCTCCCCTACCCTGTTTGCACCAATCACATATGCCTGGTTTTCAAGGGCCCGCGCGATAAGCAGAATGCGCCATACATGGCTGCGTGCACCCGGCCAGTTGGCAACATTCAACATACAGTCGTAAGCAAATCCATATTCCTGGTTATAGGCGTTTCGATTCCATACGGGAAAACGCAAATCATAACAGATCACCGGCATGATTTTCCACGATCTCCATTCAACGATCAGCTTCGATTTCCCTGGTGAATAGTATTTGTTTTCTCCGGCAAATGTAAACAGGTGCCGTTTGTCATAGTGCGCGTAATTGCCATCGGGAGGCATCCATATCAGCCGGTTGTAGTATTTTTCTTTTTCTTTGATGATGATGCTTCCGGTGAGCGCAAAATTGCCGGCAGATGCCATCGACTGCATCCACTGCATGGTTTTCCCTTCCATGGGCTCGGCCACATCATGCGGAACCTGGGTAAAGCCGGTGGTAAACATTTCGGGCAGTACAACAAGGTCGGGCTGACCTTCTATCTTTCCAATTTTTTGAAAAAACATGTCCAGGTTTCTGTCAATGTCCTCCCAGAAAAGGTCTGATTGAAACAAGTGAACTTTTAAATGCTGCATAATATATCGGCGGCTTTTTTTAGGGTTTGTTCGGACTTGGCAAAACAAAATCTCAGTAAGTAATTGTTGTGCAGGTTGTTGTAAAAGGAAGAGGTGGGAACAGCGGCAATTTTATGCTCCTGTGTCAGCCTCTGGGCAAATGCCATTTCATCATCATCACTGATATTTTTATAACTCAGAAGCTGGAAATAAGTGCCTGCGGCGGGTGTAAACGTGAATCGTGATGCTTCTACGGCCTTGAGAAAAAAATCTCTTTTGGTTTGATAGAAGGGCCCCAATCCTTTATAATGATCCGGCTTTTGAAGATATTCAGCCAGGGCATGCTGCACGGGTGTGTTTGAACAAAAAACCATGAATTGATGGGTCTTCCGGAATTCTTTCATCAAATTTGAAGGCGCAACGCAATATCCGGTTTTCCAACCGGTGGCATGAAATGTCTTTCCAAATGAGCAGGTCACCAGGCTTCTTTGAGCCAACCCGGGATAACGGCACACGCTTTCATGCTGCTCTCCTTCAAAAATGATATGCTCATAAACCTCATCACTTAGTATCAGGATACCGGTATTACTAACAAGTTTTTCGAGCTGAAGCAGGTCTTCCTTTTTCAGGATACTGCCGGTGGGGTTATGCGGACTGTTAATAATGATCATTTTGGTGCGGCTGGACACCAATCTTCTTACTTCATCCCAGTCAATATGAAAATCAGGACCTTTGAGCTTGCACGTAATAGGCACTCCGCCATTGAGTTTCACGGCAGGGATATAGCTGTCATAGGCGGGTTCAAATATGATTACTTCGTCCTCATCTCTCACAAAGGCTGATATGGCAGCATAAATGGCTTGGGTAGCCCCTGCCGTTACGGTAATTTCCAGTTCAGGGTCATATTCTGCATCATACAAACTGAGGGTTTTTTCGGCAATGGCTTCGCGCAAAGCAGGCAAGCCCGGCATGGGCGCATATTGGTTATGGCCTGCCCGCATATGTTTTGCAACAAGTTCTATCAAGACTGGGGAAACTTCAAAGTCAGGGAAACCCTGGGATAAATTGATGGCATCATGTTCTCTGGCCAACTGTGTCATGACAGCAAAAATGGAGGTGCCGGTGTTGGGCAATTTGCTTGAGATGGAATCCGGAAATAAGGGCATCGAATATCAGAATTAATGAATAAATAACCTATTGCTTGCCTAATCCTGTTGTTTGCTAATGATTGCGATAATAAAAGAAAATTGTACTTTTGCATCTTGGGATGGCTTGACAAAAATAAGCAATTTTCCGCAGCCATTCACATTACTGATGGTTTCATAAAACCGGTTTAACAGATCAAATCTTACAAAAATGAAAACAATTGACAACATAGATTTTTCGGGCAAACGGGCATTGATTCGCGTTGACTTTAACGTACCGCTCAATGATCAGTTTGACATTACTGATGATACGAGAATGCGTGCAGCCGTTCCCACCATAGAAAAAATCCTTTCTGACGGAGGTTCCGTAATTCTTATGTCGCACCTGGGCAGGCCCAAAGAGGGACCGGAAGAGAAGTTCTCCCTGAAGCACCTCAGCGGACATTTGTCCAAATTATTAAAGAAGGAGGTTTTATTTGCCGGTGATTGCATTGGCGATGAGGCCAGGGAGTTGGCGGACAAGCTGGAAGCCGGCCAGGTACTTCTGCTTGAGAACCTTCGTTTTTACAAAGAAGAAACGAAAGGAGATGAAGCTTTTGCCAAAAAACTTTCAGAGCTGGCAGATGTGTATGTGAACGATGCATTTGGCACAGCACACAGAGCGCATGCATCAACTACCATCGTGGCAAAATTCTTCCCTGAAGCCAAATGTTTCGGTTATATCATGGCCAATGAGCTGGCCAGCATAGAGAAAGTACTCAGCGACACCAAAAAACCTTATGTGGCCATTATTGGCGGGGCCAAGGTCAGCTCCAAGATCGACATTATTGAAAATCTGCTGGACAAAGCCGACGAGCTGATCATTGGAGGAGGCATGATGTTTACCTTCATTAAAGCACAAGGAGGAAAGATAGGCAACAGCATGTGCGAAGATGACTACCTGGAAACAGCACGTCAGATTATGGCTGCAGCCAAAGCCAGGGGTGTCCGCATACATATTCCGGCTGATGCCATTATCGCTGACAACTTCTCCAATGATGCAAACACAAGGGAATCATCATCCGACAATATTCCGGACGAATGGCTAGGGCTGGATATCGGGACAAACAGCATCAAAAAATTCAATGAAGTCATTGAAAAAGCCAAAACCATTCTCTGGAACGGCCCTATGGGTGTGTTTGAGATGTCAAATTTTGAAGAAGGAACCAGATCTATCGCAGAAGCGATCGTAAAGGCGACTGAAAAGGGTGCTTTTTCTCTGATCGGAGGCGGCGATTCAGTGGCTGCAATCAATCAGTTTGGGCTTCAGGAGAAGGTAAGCTATGTGAGTACCGGCGGAGGTGCGCTGCTCGAATCCATGGAAGGGAAAGTCCTTCCCGGTATAAAAGCCATTGAAGAATCATAAAAGTTTCCAGGCAAGCCATCACTTATTTGTGTGCAGGCGTATTTTCTCAAGCAACTGATCTTCCTCCACAGGTTTAGTAAGATAATCATCCATGCCCGATTCCATAAAGCGTTCCCTGTCGCCGGGCATGGCATAGCCCGATATGGCAATGATGGGTGTCCGCCGGTGTACCCCCTCTGTCTCCCTTATCTTTTTTGTTGCCTCATAACCATCCATACGCGGCATTTGGCCATCCATAATGATCAGATCGTATTTGCCAGGAGCAAATAATTCAATGGCCGCCAAGCCATTGTTTGCCGTATCAACACTCCATCCCTGTGACTTTAGAAACCCTGCAAGATACAACTGGTTGATGGGCTCATCCTCTACAACCATGATACGGAGCGTTCTCCCTTCATTTTCATAAGCCACCGGGTTGTCATCGGCTACCTCCTCTTCAGGTTCAACAATGAGAGGCAGTGTAAAGAAAACATGACTTCCTTTCCCCGGTTCACTCTCAAAGCCCAGCTCTCCGCCCATCCGTATCACAAGACTTTTTGCAATACTAAGCCCAAGACCGGTACCTTTGTATTCCTTTTTGGTGGAATTATCACCCTGAATAAATGCTTCAAACACATTGTCCATGTCTGCTTTTGCAATGCCAATACCTGTGTCAAATACAGAAAATTTTAACCAGTCATTGTACGCTTTGTCTTTAACCAACCGGAGAATTACATCTATGTGCCCATTTGAAGTAAATTTAATGGCATTATCGACAAGCCTGTCCAGCACCTGGCGGATCTTTTGATTGTCGCCATAAAAAAAAGCGGGTACAGATTTTTCTATCCTGTGTTGGATGGTATTGTTATTATCCAGGGATTTAGACTCATACATAGCAATGGTTTCAAGTATCAGCTTCCGGGGATCCAGTTCATTCAACTGAATATCCGCCTTTTGTGCCTCCATGCTCGAATACTCAAGGATATCATTGATAATGTCCAGCAAATTTTGTGCTGAGGCTGTAATGGATTGAAGATACATTTGTTGGTCAGGGTCAAGACTGGTTTTTTCCAGGGTACGTGCCATACCGATCAAAGCACTTAAGGGATTCCTGATCTCATGACTCATATTGGCCATAAAGGCGGATTTTGCTCTGTTGGCACTTTCTGCGGTTTCCTTTGCCCTTAGCAATTTATCTTTCTCGATTCGTTCGGTTGCATCACGGCTGACACTTACAATCTCAGCCACAAGCCCGGTATCTTTCTGGTAAATAATCCGGTTCACTGAATCCAGCCATATGTATTTTCCATTTTTTTTTCTTACCCGGCAGCATTCTGAAAATGAACGCTTTTTTTCTTTAATGACTTTTGCATGGTTTGCCTTTATTTCATTGGCATCATCCGGATGAATATATTGATAGATGGATGTGTTGATCAATTCATCAGGACTGTAGCCCATTATATTCTTAACGGCATGAGAGATATATTTCAGTTTCCTGTCCCATGTATGCAACGAGACCATCTCTTTGGAACTAAACTCAATCAAGCGTATCCGTTCCTCAAACAAACGCTCAGTAAATGCCAGATCATATTCACTGCTTTGGGGATCAGCATGATCGACATTTGTATACATATGACTGATTTTGGCTATTAAGCCAGATAGTTTGTCTTCATAGCGCCGCAACCCCTCCTTTACAGCAATCAATTTGGTTTCCATACTGATAACACCAATCTCCTGTTCCACAAGGGAGGGTATTATTTTTAAAAATGATTCTTTCCTGGGAAAAACCTCACGAACACCCTTGATGCGCATATCCCGCACACTGGTTTGATTTTCCGGGTCCAGCAATACAAGGCAATCGATATGCAGGCCGGCCGCCCTGAACAACCGAAGGCTTTCATCCCATGGAGTGTCAGCTTGCTCGGCATCAATAATGTATAAAAATAAGCCCGGCCCAAGAGTACGTTGCCATTCTATAGCAGATACCACCTTGGTAAATGTTTTGACAAGATAGTTTTTCTCAGACAGGGCCATTTGCATTTTGCCTGACAGATCATTATCCGTGGAGAGGATAACGATATATTCAGGATTATCGACACCTGCCGGGTAGTTATGGGCTTTCATGGTACTTTTTCCGGAATTGATTAACTTTGATTACAACAAAAGCTAACCGGCAAAAATCAGATTTTATCGATAAATATTATAAACCAGCGACTTCAGTTCACAAATAATCATTAATAATCTTGTTGATATATTGCGACAAAAGGGCGGCCCGGTATTCGGGCCACCCTTTCGTAAAAAACCAAAACAAAGAAATTAGTGGTTGGGCTGCACCAAGCTATTGGTGTTCAGCTCATTCTGAGAAATAGGCCATACATATTGTGTTGCACCGGGCCCAACTGCGGAAACACCTTCTTTTGCGCGATGATCGCTGAGTGTTCTCTGTGTATCCATGTTGTGAATACCTTCCGCCATAAATTCCATCTCGCGTTCGAGGTGAACTCTTTGCACAAATTCGTTCACATTGGTGATGGCTAAGGGGTCGGCACCTGGATTTGACCTCAGGAAAACAGCGTTCAACAACGCAAGTGCTCTGGAGGTAACCGAATTATTTGCCAATGCTTCTGCTTCGGCAAGGTTGAGGATAACTTCCGCATAACGAATAACGGGTGCCCAGTCTAACTGGCCGGGAGTCTGATACTTGTCAACAAACAGGTGATCCACACCCTGGAATGTTCTCTCCTGAACCAGCAATCTCCGCACATCGTTTGCCGGGAATGCCTGACTTGTCCATACGTGGCTGTCTTGATTGATCGGATATTCCAATCCACCAACCGGAGCATCAGAAAAGTAGTGCGCGAGGAAGTTCTGCGTACCCGGAAGCTCAGTGGGCGTCATCGGAATAGAGAAAATGGACTCAGATGTAGTGTACTGGGTGAAAATTTCCTCAAAATCGGGATGCAAAGCATAGTTTACTCCGGACGGGGCTGTGAAAGGAGCCGATGCTGAAACAATTTTGTTGGCTTCGCTGATCACATTGCCATACTGGCTCATATGCAGATATACCCTGGTTTTGAAAGCAATCACTGTGGATTTGTGTACACGGGTGACCCTATCATCATTGTTATTGCCACTCACATCTGGGAGCAAGCCTTCAGCTGTATTGAGATCGTCCAGTATTTGGGCATAGGTTTCTGTCAGGGTTGATCTTGGCATATCATTGTCGGCAGATGAACGTTGCGCTGTGATACGAAGAATTGCTCCCCAGTCATTTGGATCCTGGTTGTACGGACGGGCATACAATTGAATCAGGTGGTGATATGCCATACCCCTGAGGGCAAGTGCTTCACCATAGAATTGATTGTATTCAGCCTGCGTAATAATGTTGTTCTCGAACATGAAGGCCTGGTTGTCTTCCATACCTTCAAGGAACATATTTACACGGTTAACGGCGGCATAGATTTGTGCCCAAAGGTTAACCACTTCACCGGTTGAGGGAAAAACCAGGTTTTGCCATGTCTGATAACCTGTTACACCATTGGTTTGCAGATTAAGAAAATGGTCACCTCTGATTGAGTTGTACACCTGGTAGCGTCCGCCCAGGTATTGCCCGCTTTTGAAGGAGGCATAAATACCGTTGACCTGGGCAACGACTCTTTCCCTGGTGTCAAAGACCGAAAGCTCGGAAATCTGGGTTTCCGGTATTGGTTCGAGATAGTCGTCGAAGCACGCCGTGAGTCCGACGGCCACGAACAACACCAGTAAGGTTTTTATGATTGAGTTTTTCATGATGTATCTGTTTTTTTGGTTAGAAAGAAATGTTTGCACCAATAGAGATTGTCCTTGCCTGTGGAACAGTATTACGGTCAACACCGGGAACAAGGTTCGTATCACCCATAGCAGAAATTTCCGGGTCACTGCCACTGTATCCTGTCAGGGTGTAAATATTGAACATCTGGGCATAAATTCTCGCACTAGAGATACCCACGCGGTTCAACGCGTCATTTCTCATGGTGTAACCGACACTTAAGTTTCTCACCTTCAGGAAGTCACCTCTTTCTACGTTTTGAGACTGCACCATGGTGTTTCCATTAGATACATTGTCACCCCACATAGGCTTGGGGATATCGGTCTGATCACCGGGCTGCCTCCAGAAGTTATGATATACATATTCTTCATATTGCCAGCCTGGCCTGTGGTCTCTTAAGCCTGTCAGTGATCCGTTATATACATAAAAGTCAAGTGCGAAGGTCAGACCCAGGTTGAAGTCCCAGTTTCTGTACCTGAATGTGTTGTCCAAACCACCGTAAAACTTGGGAAGTGCGCTACCCAATGCAACACCGTCGTCAATGATATTGATCGCTCTTGATTCGGTACCGTCAGCATATCTCCATCCGGCTTGCCCATCAGGCCATTCTGAACCATGACCATAATAAACAACACCTGTAGAGCCATCAGCATATCTTTTCACAAACATCCTTCTGCCGGTGTCGGGGCAAACGCCAAGGGTTTCCACACCCCAGATCATACCGATGGGATAGCCTTCCAGCGTACGGTTGGTGGTTTCCAGGTGTGCCACACCGGGAATAAAATCAACACCCTCAGCCAGTGCGGTAACCTCATTTTTCACATAGGAAAAATTGAAGTCGGTTACCCAGGAAAAATCGGCAGTTGTGATGTTAAAGCTGGTCATAGAAAACTCAAAGCCCTGGTTCATCATAGAACCGATGTTTTGGGGAAGAACATTTCCGGGGATACCTTTCGAGGGTGATTGCGGTACGTTCAGGACCAAGCCATCAACATCATTATGGAAGTATCCAAGTTCAAACTGCAGCTGGTCATTACGGATAGCAAATGCAAGACCAAGATCTAACTTACTGCTGGTTTCCCATTCCAGTTCAGCATTACCTGCCTGGTTAAAGAAAAGAGTGGAGTTGTTGAAATACTGTCCTGCACCATAAAGGAACAATGAGGCATAGCTGCCAACAGCGCTGATATTACCTACTTTACCATAACTACCTTTCAACCTCAGATCAGAGAAGATATCGCCCAGGTCGCTGTTTGCAAAGAATGATTCATTGGAGATGTTCCACATCAATGATGCACCGCCAAAATTACCATACTTGTTTCCTGCAGCCAACCCGGAGAAGCCATCTCTTCTGCCTGTGAGTTCAACGAAGTATCTGCGATCCCAGTTCATGTTCAAACGGCTGAAGAAAGAGATGAAGTAGTTCTCGAACAACATCTGTGACGGGGGAACATTTTCTTCCAGCCAGTTACCCTGGAAGTTGTTGTAGAATGTATCACCCAGGTCATAGCGCCATGCACTCCAACCATTCCACTGAGAGTGCTGCTCTTCCGAGCCGATCAGCATATTCACACTGAGGTTATCCAGCGCAGTGAACATGTAGTTCAGGGTATTGGTCCAGTTCCAGCGGCTTCTGCGGTCGAAGTAGTTGAACGCATCACCACCGCGTGTGCGGCCGTCGGCGTGGTCAGGGTGCCAGAATTGCTTGGACTCCATGTTGTGGTTGTCCAAACCAAATACTGAACGGAAAACAAGACCATCAATGATTTCCACATTGGCACTCACGTTGGCAAGGATCCTGTCAGCTTCTGAGTTTGCATAGTTAAAGTCTTGAATCCATACGGGATGGAAAAATCCGGTGCTTTGGGTGTTTTCAAGACGGCCCATAGCATTGGCGCCCCAGTTGATGTTGTATTCCCCTTCGGTAACGCTGATGATATTGCCATCATCATCATAAGTAATGAAAGCGGGAACGTTGGGCGCAGTAACCATAGCCAGACGGCCCAAGCCAGCCGTTGCAAAGTTGGACCCGGGCAAGGAACCTGTTTGCGGAGACTCTGTGTAGGTGTTCGCATAAGAAATATTAGCCCCAAAGTTCAACCAGTCAGTCATTTGGTGATCAATATTCATACGGGCATTGAGCCTCTGGAATGCATTGGTACGGATAATACCTTCTGTTTCCGAATAATTGAGACCAAAATAGTACTTTGTTTCCCTTGTTCCTCCGGAGAAACTCAAGGCATGCGAATGCTGAAAACCGGTTTGATAAACATAGTCGTACCAGTCAGTGTCAATCAGGTTGCCGTTGATGTCATACGCAAGAAAATAGGCGTCGCTCAGATTAGCATTGCGTCTTGCCGTATTTTTGGTATAAACATACTGTTCGGCGTTCATCAGGTCATAGAAGTTGTATGCTGATGACCAACCGGTGCTCACGTCATAGGTAACACGCACATCGCCTTCGGTTCCTCTTCTGGTGGTAATGAGGATTACACCGTTTGCGGCCCGTGAACCGTAGATGGCAGTTGCGGAGGCATCTTTCAGAACTTCGATTGACTCAATGTCGGAAGGGCTGATGTCGGCCAGGGGGTTTACCGCTGCTGCCGTACGGCCCATTTCTCCGGTAAATACCGGAACACCGTCAACCACATAGAGAGGGCTTGAACTACCGGAGATGGAGTTTACACCACGCACCCTGATAACCGGGGGGTTACCCAATACAGCATTGGGAAGTGTGAGACTCACACCGGCGGCCTTACCCTGCAGCGCCTGGTCAAAAGATTGGATGGGGATTGTCCGGATGGCATCGCCGCTAACGGAAGAGATTGAGCCTGAAACATCTCTTCGCTGCTGCACACCGTATCCCACAACCACAATTTCGTCCAGTACCGCAATGTCACGCTCCATGGCAATATTGATTACCGTCTGGTCTCTTACAACCACTTCGCGGGTAATCATGCCGATGAAGGAAAACACCAGGGTTGAGCCTTCCGAAACAGTGATCTCATAACGCCCGTCCATATCGGTAATTGTACCAATAGTGGTGCCTTTCACAGCAACTGTCACCCCGGGTAGCGTACTGCCGTCGGAGGCATCAGTAACAGTGCCAGACACCCTTCGTCCCTGGGCATGTAACATACCGCCCACCAGAACGAGAGCAATGAATACTAACAAAAATCTTTTCATGTTGTTTTTGTTTTGGTGAATAATTAAAATGATAGCTTGCATAAAAAAAGACTTCACGCAAGCTTTACAAAAATATAAAAATTATTTAATTTTTGATAAAATTTTGTTAAAAATTGCAATGTAATATTATCCGGGTCTGCCGACTTTTAATTCAGCATTCAGGAAATATAAAACAGCCCGAAACTCAAAAGTTTCGGGCTGTTTTATTATACCAGGAAAATCCTGACAAGAATAATTCAATTGGGAAATATTACCACCCCGGATTTTGCACCAGGTTGTCATTGGTGGTCATATCATTTTGCGGAATTCCCCAGATAAATTTGACGTGTCCTGGTTCAATGCTTAACTCATTGTAGGTAGGACCGGTAACAATGAAGTTGATATTTTGCGGATCACCGCGCTCAAAGCCCAAGCCCCAGCGCATCAGGTCATTCAGACGATACCCTTCGGCCAGCAATTCGCGCAGTCTCTCTTCACGGATGGCATCACGAAGCTGGTTTCCTGAAAGTCCGCTCAAATCACCCAGGCCACGTGCCTGACGAATTTCATTCAAACGGGTCAGTGCCTGTCCTTCATTGACATGAAATAGGGCTTCAATCAGGTTCATATAGGTCTCTGAAATATGGAACAATTTCGGTCTGTGCTGATAGTTGGTAACATTGGTAAACATTTCCGGGTTTCCGGGATACTTGTTTATCAGCCAGATGTCAGGATATTCAAAGCCCTGAATCCTGATGAGTTTTTCCTCCAGAAAAACATGCTTGCGGAAATCGTTTTCATCATACATGTCAATCACCCACTGCTGAGGCACAAAGTCAGGAGTGTAAAGACCTGCACCCGCCTGGAATCCAAGAAAGATGGTGTTCACACCAGCTCCTCCTTTTAGCTCATCAGGTCTCGCAACAAATGCATGGAAAATGATCTCTGACGACTGGTCATTGACCCATTTGTTTTCAAGTCCGGCAAGTGTTGTGGCCAACGGATACCTGCCACTGTTGATCAGTTCTTCTGCAACGCTGACAACTCCGCTATAGTCGCTCATATGTAGGCGAACTCTGGCTTCCAGTGCAAGGGCTGCATCCCTGGTGGCAACGATAGAATTGGGGCCACCGTCTGGCAAGCGCAGCTTGGCTTCCTGAATATCTGCCA
>SKTQ01000342.1 GCA_007122505.1 Bacteroidales bacterium
CCGGCAAGCAAGGGCATGGAAAACCGGGCTTCGGTGGTCTTGCAGAGCCACGTAGACATGGTCTGCGAAAAAAACGAAGGGGTGGAGCACGATTTCAACAAAGACGCCATTAAACCCAGGATTGAAGACGGATGGGTGAAGGGCAGCGGCACCACCCTGGGTGCCGACGACGGAATTGGCATGGCTGCGCAGCTAGCCATCCTGGAGGCCACAGACATTGAACACGGGCCCCTGGAATGTCTCTTTACGGTGGATGAAGAAACCGGCCTCACGGGAGCATTTAACCTGGAAAAGGACTTTGTAAAGAGCAGGATCCTTCTGAACCTGGATTCGGAAGATGACGGGGAGTTGTTTATCGGTTGTGCCGGTGGCATTGACACCCTCATAAAATTTGAATACATCAAGGTAAACACCGAAGCCGATCACGAAGCTTTCAAGGTTTCTGTGACAGGGTTGATGGGCGGCCACTCCGGCGACGATATTCACAAAGGACGTGGCAACGCGATCAAAATACTTACCCGCCTGCTATGGAATGCCGAAAAAATGTTCGAGGTCCGTTTGGGGGAGATCAAGGGCGGTAACCTGCACAACGCCATCGCACGGGAGGCATTTGCTTCTGTGAGCGTTCCCAGGCGTCATAAAAAAGCCTTTCAGAGTCTGATTAGTGAATTGGGTGAGGAAATTAAAAATGCCAACAAAACAAACGAACCGGATTTAAGTATTGAGGTCAGTGAAACCTTGATGCCGGAAAGCCTGATCGATTACAACATTCAGCAAAACCTTTTGAACGCATTGTATGCTTGTCCGCATGGTGTAATGGCATGGTCGCCGGATATACCAAACCTGGTGGAAACATCCACCAACCTGGCCTCCGTGAAGATGACAGGGGGTGAGATCATTGTGGTGACAAGCCAGCGCAGCTCCCTGGAAACCGGAAAACGCGACATTGCCGATATGGTTGCCAGTGTATTCCACCTGGCGGGGGCCAAAGTGAAGCACGGCGACGGGTATCCCGGATGGGAGCCTGATATGGACTCCAAGATCCTGGCCGTTACGCGTAAAGCCTATGAAGACCTTTTCGGTGATGCTCCCAAGGTGCTGGTTATTCATGCCGGACTGGAATGCGGCATCATCGGTGAAAAATATCCGGGGATGGATATGATATCCTACGGGCCTACCATCAAAGGTGCGCACTCGCCAGACGAAAGGCTGAAAATCAACACGGTGCAGAAGTTTTGGGATTTAACCCTGGAAGTGTTGCGCAACGCACCGGATGCCTGAAAGAGATAGCGGCAAAAACAATTGATATTTATCACAGGATGCAAAACAAAAACACAACGGTGGTTTTCGAAGATCTGGGCGCTGCCGGTTACAAAGAGGCCTGGGACTACCAGGAAAAGCTGTTCAGCTCAATTGTTGACCAAAAGATGCTAAACAGGGCAAAACCTGATGAAGCAAAGCCCACAGAAAATTTTTTGCTGTTCTGTGAGCACCCTCACGTGTACACCCTGGGGAAAAACGGATCGGAAAACAACCTTTTGGCCAATATGCTGGAGTTGCAGAACAAAAAGGCCACTTTCTTTAAGATCAACCGCGGCGGCGACATCACCTATCACGGACCGGGGCAAATCGTGGGCTATCCCATCCTGGACCTGGACAACTTTTCGCCCGACATCCATCAATATGTATTTAACCTGGAAGAAGCCATTATCAAAACCATTGCAGAATATGGTCTGAAAGGCGAGCGCTTAAAGGGTGCCTCGGGTGTATGGCTGGATGCAGACAAACAGGCCTTGGCCCGGAAAATCTGTGCCATCGGTATCAGGAGCAGCCGCTGGGTTACCATGCATGGCTTTGCGTTTAATGTGAACACCGACCTGAGCTATTTCGAGCTTATCAATCCATGCGGCTTTGTGGATAAAAAAGCAACTTCCATGGAAAAAGAGCTTGGAGAAAAAGTCACCATGCAGGAAGTAAAGACCAGGGTAAAGCATCATCTGGCCCAAACCATAGGAATGGTGTACAGTTAAGCTGCATTATTCCTTAAACATAATTCGGGTTACATAACTTTTTTTTCAAAGTCAGCCCGGCCGGATAGTTCCGGACTGTTTCCGGTTTGATTTATCAATAAAGCCGGGCAAATAAGTGGCTCGCGTTTTCATATTCAATCTGTTATCAGATGCAGACAACAATTTTACCAGCAGAGATCATGGCCCCTGCGGGTTCTTATGAGTCGCTGATGGCTGCCATTCAGGGCGGTGCGGATGCTGTGTATTTCGGCGTGGGCAAACTGAACATGCGCAGCCGTTCTTCGCAAAAGTTCGACATAGACGATCTGCACAAAATCGTTGCCATTTGCCGGGAGCACAGTGTCAAGTCATATCTCACGGTAAACACGATCATCTATGATGATGAGATTGACGCCATGCATGAACTGATTGACCAGGCAAAGCTTGCCGGCGTTACAGCCATTATTGCTTCCGATATATCTGTGATGCGCTATGCCCGGGAGAAAGGGGTTCGTGTGCATATCAGCACCCAGTGTAACATCACCAACCTGGAAGCGGTGAAGTTTTATGCTCAGTATGGTGATGTGATGGTTCTGGCCAGGGAGCTCAGGCTGGAACAGGTGCATCAGATTGCACAGGGAATTACAAAGGATGGCGTAAAAGGCCCTGGTGGTGAGCCGGTACAACTGGAGATGTTCGTACACGGAGCTTTGTGTATGGCGGTAAGTGGCAAATGCTACCTGAGTCTTGACAACATGAATTATTCGGCAAACCGCGGGGCGTGTTTGCAGCTTTGCCGCCGATCTTACATGGTTACCGACAAGGAGGAGGGTTATGAGCTGGAGGTGGACCA
>SKTQ01000169.1 GCA_007122505.1 Bacteroidales bacterium
AAAACCCCGGCTAATCCACTCCTGTATGATTGCCACACACGTTTTACTTCCTCTCTAAAATAGGCATTTTCAAAAAACCTCGAAAACCACAGCGCACTTCCATTATAAAATCGATTCCTCTTGGCCAAATAAGCCCAGTCAAAATCCCATACAGGTCCCATTTTTATTACACCATCAAGGGTTATTTTTACAAAGCAGCTCTTTGGGTGATTAGGCTCCGCATTACCTGTCAACTCATGCACAAACCACCATTTCACAAAAGATTCAACATCCATATATTCATCAAGCAATTCCCGTTCCCGGACAAAGCTCACATCATACACAAACGCTTTGAGAACCTGGTCAACCAGGATCACCAGCGATGCGATCACGGTAAGCTGCACGATGATACGGATACGTGGTGGAATGGTTTTTCTCAGCAGGGAGATGATCACGTTTGCCAGGCCCATAACGGCCACAACGGAAATGGCCATCACGATGGATGTCCTGAGTTGCACAGTAATCGCCAATACCGAGCAAATGCCGAGCACCTGTACGTTGATGGGGTTATCTTTTCCCAGCGGGTTACTCAGCAGCTTCCTGTTTTGTGGCGAGAACAGGGCTTCCTTTTGTGTATTGCTGTTTTCACTCATGTTGTTTTAATTTTTTCAAAGTAAGACTTATAAGCTGCCAGTCCTTCGCGCAGCATATTTGTAACGCCGTTTGAGGTGATGGTTCCGCCGGAGACGCCGTCAACGGCATGAAGGTCATCAGCCGGTGCACGGCCTTTTACGACGCGCACAGGGCGGAAGTTACCCTCTTCATCAAAAATCCTTTTGCCGGTAAATTGCTCCTGGAAAGGCTTGTCGGCAATTTCTGCTCCCAGGCCGGGTGTCTCACTGGCGTGGTCAAAGTTGGCTCCTGCAATGGTGGTCAGGTCTGACTCCAGTCCGATATACCCCCAGATCGGCCCCCATAAACCATTGCCCCTGATGGGCAAAATATAGAAGACTTCACCGTCAACATCGGCAATGAAAACAGGCAGCTGCCTGTCGGCAAGGTCTTTTCTGACTTCGTCCTGCAGTTCCACCTCAAAGGCATCTCCTTCAATTTCCTCACCCCGGTAGTTGACAATTTTTGCCGTGGTGATATATTGGTTGAACAGGGCCTCAGCTTCTGCGCGCGGTGCGGGAATATTGATGGCAGAGAGGATGTTCTGCATCTTTTCTATCCGCATATTGCGCTCCTGCAATGGCCTCAGCAATGTGGCCGCGCTGGAGAGTACCAGGGCCACCACCACAACCATCGCAGACGCATAAAGAAACACATATCGGTTTGTCATCGCTTAATTGTTTTTTCTTGTTTATGTTGTTTTAACCTCTGCTGTTTGCATCCTTTTGAGCCGTTTTTTCATGTTGGCCTGAACCACATAGTGATCGATCAGTGGCGCAAACACATTCATGAAGAGGATGGCAAGCATCATTCCTTCGGGATAAGCAGGATTTACCACCCTGATCAGCAGCGTGATTACCCCGATGAGAAATCCGTAAATATATTTACCGGTTCCTGTCTGGGATGCCGACACCGGATCTGTTGCCATATAAACGGTACCAAAGGCGAAACCGCCCATGATCAGATGGTAATAGGCAGGGATTTCCATGTACGGGTTTACGGCAAAAATGTTAAACAGCAGGCCGGTAAACAAACCGCCGGCTACAACCGACAACATGATACGCAAGCTTCCCACGCCGGTAGCTATAAGCACCAGTGCCCCCAACAAAACGGCAAGGGTTGAGGTTTCACCAATGGAACCGGGAATGGTACCCAGAAACATTTCCAGTACCGAAGGAAGCTTTTCAACTTCTCCGAGGGCAAGGTAAGCCAATGGCGTTGCCCCTGAAAATGCGTCAACCAATTGTTGACCTTCCTGCAAGTTGGTGTAGATCCATACATCGTCACCAACCAGGTATGACGGATAAGCGAAAAATAAGAATGCTCGTGCCAGAAGAGCTGGATTCAGGATATTCATACCTGTGCCCCCAAACACCTCTTTCCCGATAATCACGGCAAATACCGTAGCAAGGGCTACCATCCACAACGGCGTGGTTACAGGAATGATCAGGGGAATCAGCAAACCTGAAACCAGAAAGCCTTCATTGACCTCGTGATTTCGTATGGAGGCAAAAACGAATTCAACAGCCAGTCCTGAAGCATAACTCACCACAATGATGGGCAAAACCTTGATCAGTCCGAAAAGAAACTGGTCAAGCAGGTCGACTTCCATACCGATGGCTTTGTAGTGCTGAAAGCCCACATTCCACATTCCAAACAGAAGAACAGGCGTCATGGCAATGACCACATGGAACATGGTTCTTTTCATATCCATGGCATCCCGGATGTGGCTTCCCCTGTTGGTCACATTACCGGCAACAAAAAGAAAAGTCTCAAAAGCTTCAAAAGTACGGTATAGTTTCTCGAACCTCCCGCCTTTTTCAAAATTGGGCCTGACCTTTTCCAACAAGTTATGTATCGCTTTCAATGTTCTTGTATTTTTAGGTTATTATCATGAATATTCTTGAACTAGGAAAATTCCTTGCGCATGGTGTCCAGCCCTTCCCGCAGGATGGTCTGTATTTCAATCTTGGAGGGGCAAACATACTCACACAAGGCAAAATCTTCGGGAGCCACCTCGTAAATACCCAGCTTCTCCATCATATCAATATCATTGATCATGATGGATTTGATGAGCTGCATGGGCATGATGTCCATGGGAAGGTACTTTTCATACAAGCCGGTAATGACAAAAGGTCTGACACCACTACGGATGTTTGTATTGTGACGGTACTTCATCCACGGCATCAGGAATGAGAAAAAGGTCCTTGAAACACTGAATTTATCTATGGTGGGAATCAGCCATCCAAGAAGTTCAGGCTTGTCCCCTTCCGGGATTATGGTGATCTGGTCATCATAGAATCCGATATAACCGTTGGATGCAATCTTTTCACCCGACAGCACATCACCACTTATAAACCTGGGCGTTACACCTTCTTCGGAACGCACATTATTGGCTACAAACGAATTGATTTGTGCACCGGTGATGATTCGGTAATATCGTGGATTCATTACTTCTGATCCGGTGAGGGCCACAATTTTTCTGGCATCATAAATCCCTTTGCGGAACAACCGGCCCATAATGATCACGTCCTGCACATCAGCATACCACACAATTTCACCTTTATTGACGGGCTGCACGTGGTAAATCTGAATACCCACATTGCCGGCGGGATGGGGCCCTTTAAAACGGTGTATCCGTACCCCTTTGGCTTCAGTAAAAGCTTTTGACATTGTTTGGTCGGCGTGGATACCGAGGTGCACGTCCCCATCTGTTAACATGCCGAGTACATCAAGACCTGCCTGAAAGTCGTCTTCCTGGCCATTCACCACGAAATCCATATCAGGAGTAAGTGGTGCAGACTTAAATGCAGAAACAAAGATCGAACGGGGTGTGTCATTCTGATTGGCAATCACTGAATAGGGGCGTTGGCGAATCATCGGCCAAAGGCCGCTTTTCAGCAGTTTTTGAATAACCTGCTCCCTGTTCATGGCAGAGAGTGATTCAGCACCAAAGTCAATGTAATCATCTTCCGGGTCAGGCATTATGCGTATTTCCATGATACGCCGCTTTGCTCCTCTGACCAGCTCGGTAAATGTACCGCTGACAGGGGAAGTAAACACCACATCCTCATTGTATTTATCAAAAAATAACGGACTACCTGCTTTGACCCTGGTCCCTTCTTTGATCATCATTTTTGGAACAAGGCCATGAAAGTCAGGGGGCTTTACGGCAAACTCAGTTGCCCTGGGCGGTGTTTGCAGGATTTTTTCCGCATCCCCAAGCAACGGGATGTCCAAACCACGTTTTATCTTAATTACTTTTGACATCTTTTGATGAGATTATTGTAAGAATTGAACCCAACAAAATTATAGATATTTTTAAATTTAAGAAATACCACAGTGAGTATTTCTTTTTTCCTTAGCTTTGTTTTACACAAACCGAGCACCCTGAACCAAAACCAGATCCAAATGATTTACCGTTTTTATTCTTTAATCAAACCATGCGCACCGCTGAATTTTGTGGTTTTTTGGCTCTTGTTATTCTCCGCTAACCCTTCATACAGTTGGGATACAGATAAAGATTTTTTTCTTCACGGAGACTTTATTTATAAGAACAACATCCGTACAGTTTTGTTTAATCAACTTGGCTTTGAATTGTCTGATCCTTTGATCCGCATGAATTCAGATGACCGGCTGATTCTGCGCTTTGATGATATGGATGCCGACTACAAACACTACAATTACACCATTATTCATTGCGATGCACACTGGCAACCTTCTGAGCTGAGGCCATTTGAATATATCGACGGCTTTTACGAAGATCATATCAGAGACCACCGGCGGTCGATGAATACAAGAGTGCCTTATACGCATTATTGGCTTGAATTTCCCAATTCCAATATGCGTCCCACAAAATCGGGCAATTATCTGCTGATCGTATTCAAGCAAGGAAACCCGGATGATATAGTACTGACGAGGAGGTTTTCTGTTTTTACACAAAGCGTTAGCGTTTCAGGACATGTGCAACAGGCAAACCTTGTGCGTTATCGCGACCGGAAACAACAGATATTATTTGATATCAACCTGGGACAGTACCGTGTTTCCAATCCGTATCGGGACCTGAAAGTGGTGATTACCCAGAACGGCCGCTGGGACAATGCCATTACAGACCTGGCGCCACGCGGCATCAGAGGTGATCAATTGATATACGATTACGAAGAGGAAACCCTTTTTGAAGGAAACAACGAATTTCGCAGATTCGACATACGCAGTTTACGCTTCTTGTCAGAAAGGGTTCACGATATCCGTTCATCCAGAAGATATTGGGACGTTTACCTGGTGCCCGACCGACTGCGTGCCCATGCCCGCTACGTCACCGATGATGATCTCAACGGCCGGTTTCATATCTCCACCCGCGATGCACCAAATGATATGACAGAAGCAGATTACGCATGGGTACACTTCCACCTTCCAATGCCCGGAGGGCCACTTGAATACGGACACCTGTACGTGATGGGCGCGCTCACCGACTGGGTTTTTACCGAAGACAATAAGATGAACTATAATTACGGAGAAAAGGCCTATGAGCTGAGCCTGCTGCTGAAACAGGGTTATTACAACTATATGTATGCCTTTATCCCGGTTGAAGGTGCAGCTGTTGACATTGCCTTTATTGAAGGCAGTCATTCAGTAACCGAAAATGACTATACAGTATATGTGTATCACCGGCAGCCAGGTGATTTGTACGACAGGCTCATCGGTGTCGGGCATTTTAACTCTGCTGTGCCGAGGTAGCGGATGTTCTTCAGCATCTTTGCCGGTCAAACGGAAATTTTCTCTCTTTCATTCGTGAATTCGGGGCTTATATTTTTTGCCACGAATGCACGAATACTTTTCATTCTTCATTCGTGTATTTGTGGCTTATTATTTTTGCCACGAATGCACGAATAGTTTTTGATTCTTCATTCGTGTATTCGTGGCATATTATTTTTGCAACTCAATAGTATTACGATTCCATAAGCAGATAACAATCGAGGTAAAAACCAACACTACCCGCCACTAATCAGGTGGATAACCTTTACGTCATCCCCCTCTCTGATCATAACACGATCATAGTCTTCTCCGCGTATGGTCTGGCCATTTACCCTGACCACCAAAAATTTGAAGGTAAAATTTTTGTATTCCAGTAAATCATTGATGGAAAAACTGTCTTTATCCGGTAAGGTTTCGGGGCGGTTATTCAGGGTGATCCTCATCATCAAAACTTGTTTGTTTTCTGTTTCCATCAAAAACTTTTCCTTGCCTCGCTTTTCAAAAAATCCATGGCCGCCTTGGTGGCAGACCTTTCCAGGTCTGTTTCCAGAATTTTCTGGCTGAGGTCCGTTCCTGTTGCCTCTTCTTTTAGAGAAGAAGCAAGTGAATTGATCTGCCCCATGCTTTCTTCATAGGCCTGGTTGATAAGCTCCCATGCCTTAGGAGATATGTATAGCTGTTGAGACAAATTATGGGTGTATTCGTCGCGAATACTCTTAACAAGTTGTTTATGTAACTCGACCGCTGACAGATCAGGCTGGTAAACCCTCATTATCAAGTTATTGGGAGATATCCGCTCCAGAAAAAGCACCAGGCGTTCATAGGCCTGCAAACGCAATGGCAGTGATATCCTCATCCTGTCGGACATCAGGTCGGCATGACGTTTTTTGTTCTCTTGCTGAAAAAATTCTTTTAAAAGAAACCACGCGGTAATGAAAACGATTACCGAAGGAACGGTGTATCTAAGAATATAAAATATCTCGCCCATGACTGTATGATTTTTCACACAAAGATAATCCCTTTTGGCAAATGGCTTTAATTTGCTATTTTTGCCGCTCAACAAATCAACCATACAACCTGACAGTTATAGTATTTACCTTTTATTTCATCATCATGATAAGATTATCCGATCGAATTAACCGTTTGTCTGAATCTGAAACCCTCGCTATGTCGAGGATGAGCAGAGAGTTGAAAGCTGAAGGCCACGATGTGATCAACCTGAGTGTTGGGGAGCCCGATTTTTTTACCCCCGATCTCATTAAAGAAGCCGGCAGAAGAGCCATTGATGAAAACTATTCATTTTACACACCAGTGAATGGTTATCAAGATCTTAGAGAAGCCATATGCAGGAAATTGCTGCGCGACAACAATTTACATTACACACCTGACCAGGTAGTGGTTAGCACCGGGGCAAAACAGTCGATTGCCAATGCCGTACTTTGCCTGGCTAACCCCGGTGACGAAGTGATTGTCCCGGCACCCTATTGGGTGAGCTACAGGGAGCTTGTCAAAATGGCCGAAGCCGATGCCGTATATGTGAAAGCAGGTATTGAGAGCGATTTCAAAATTACCCCTCAGCAGCTGGAGAATGCCATTACGGACAAAACCAGGCTGTTCATTTTTTCCAGTCCCTGCAACCCTACCGGTTCAGTATACTCCCGTGAAGAGCTTGGTGAACTGGCGGAGGTTTTTTCAAAGCACCCCAGGATTTTCATCATTTCCGATGAAATTTATGAGCATATTAATTTTGCCGGCAAACATGAAAGCATCGCCCGGTTCGACTCCATCAAAGACAGGGTCATTCTGATCAACGGTGTTTCCAAGGGTTTTGCCATGACCGGCTGGCGCCTTGGTTATATGGCTGCCCATCCGCAAATTGCCAAAGCCTGCAACAAGCTGCAGGGCCAGATCACATCGGGCACATGCTCCATAGCCCAGCGGGCTGCCCTGGAAGCCATGGAAATGGATCCTTCGGTAACAGCCGGCATGCTTGAAAAGTTCAGGGAGCGCAGAGACCTGGTGATTGATCTGCTCAGGGAGGTGCCCGGCATCACCAACAATGAGCCACAGGGCGCATTTTACCTGTTTATCAACGTGAAGTCCTATTTTGGAAAATCAGATGGAACAGAAACCATTCAGAACGATAACGACTTGTGCATGTACTTGCTGAGAAAAGCGCACATTGCACTTGTGCCCGGGAGCGCCTTCGGCGACGATGAGTGTGTTCGTTTCTCCTATGCTACCTCACAGGATCTATTAATTGAAGCTGTGAACAGAATGAAAAAAGCACTGGCAATTTTAAAATAAATACTGCTGATATGCCGTTTCCAACTTAATTGGTTGTACAGATACGCATCTGTGGCAACCGATTATCCAAAAACCAAACAACATAATCCAACAACAACCCTACATTTCTCTTTATGGGCTGTTTGAACTTATAACCAAACAGTTATATGACAGACAAGAATACCATTACCCGTTTATTCCACTCTTTTGAAGGCAAGAAACTGTTGATCATCGGTGACGTGATGATTGATGCCTATCTATGGGGGAGTGTCGACAGGGTATCACCGGAAGCACCGGTTCCTATTGTCACCCTTAACAAAAGGGAAAGCCGTTTGGGCGGCGCCGCCAATGTGGCGATGAATATTCAGAACATGGGGGGCATACCCGTGCTGTGTTCCGTGATTGGAAGCGACAGCAAGGGTGAGCTTTTCCTGGAGTTGCTAGATGAGGAAGGCCTCACCAATGAGGGCATCATCACCAGCGACAACAGGCTGACCACCGTGAAGTTTCGTGTATTCGGGAACAATGTGCAGATGTTGCGCGTAGATGAAGAGGTAGCCCATTACCTTAAAGAAGATGAAGCCAAAAAGCTGATGAACAAGATCACCGGCCTCATCAATTCCAACGGTATTGATGCCATCGTATTCGAAGATTACGACAAGGGCGTGATCTCACCCACATTGATAGAAAGTGTGTTGAAACTTGCCGGCAAGCACGATATACCGGTTGTTGTGGATCCGAAAAAGAAAAATTTTTCTCAATACAAGGGAGTCACCCTCATCAAGCCCAACCTGAAAGAACTTAGAGAAGGCCTCAACCTCAACGGTGAGCTGATAGGTCCGGAACAGATCAACAAAGCCGTACTTGCTTTGCAGGATAAGCTGGAGGTGGAGATTGTCCTGGCTACCCTTTCCGACAAGGGCATTTATTACAGTAGGCGCACAGCCAACGGAAACAGTGAAACCGGTTCTATTCCCGCATACATCCGCGATGTAGCCGACGTTTCCGGTGCCGGTGATACCGTGATCAGCCTGGCTGCCCTGTGCGTAGCAGTTGGCACACCCGTGGAGCTGATGGCACGGATATGCAACCTGGGTGGTGGCCTTGTGTGTGAAATGGTGGGCGTTGTGCCCGTAAATAAAGACAAGCTGCTTTTTGAAGCCCTGAAAAAATTCTGCCAGAATTGAAAAAAAAAGACCTGACTTCTTTTCGTAAAGAATACAACCTGACATCATTGGACACTGCCGATGTTCCCCACAAGCCCATTGAATTATTTAACGGCTGGCTTGATGAAGCAATCGCCCGTAAGATTCCCGAGCCCAATGCCATGACACTGGCTACTGTTACCCCCGGCGGAAAAGCGGCAGCAAGGGTGGTATTGCTAAAGGAAGTGATTGACGACCGTTTTGTCTTTTACACCAATTACAACAGCCGCAAAGGAATTGAGCTGCAGGCAAACCCGCATGCAGCACTGGTGTTTCTTTGGCTCGAACTGCAACGACAAGTGCGCGTAGAAGGAAAAGTGGAAAAAGTGGATGAAAGCGTATCGGACGAGTATTATGCTTCCAGACCAATAAACAGCCGGATAGGAGCCATTGTTTCGCCGCAAAGCCAGGTTATTGAGAGCCGCGAAGAGCTCGAAAAGGCATTCAAAATCCTGAAAAATAACAATGACACGCATTTGCACCGGCCGGAGCACTGGGGAGGGTATCAGCTAATCCCTGATCTGGTTGAATTCTGGCAGGGCAGGGAAAGCCGGCTGCACGACAGAATCCTCTATGAAAAAACAGGCAGCGGTTGGACAATCAAACGCCTGGCGCCATAAGCAGGCTTTAAAAATAGCACAAAATAAGCCGGCCTTTTGTACGTTAATTAGAGGCAAACTTTTACAAGCAATCCGTATCCTGTTAATGAATGAAAAACGTGAAACGAACATACATCTCAAGCTCCATAATCATCATCTGCTGTATCCTGTTCGCACTGCCTGAGGAGCTCTCTGCACAGCACAGAGACAGGGCGTTCAGGTTTCTGAACCGGCTGGACCACGATGAAAGGCCTTACCATTTTGGCTTTACCTTAGGAGTTAACTCACAAAACTTCGCTTTGCGACCCGTTGAGGGTATGTTTGAAGATCCAGAATTCGGCTTTGAATATGTTTTGCCGGAGAAAGACTACGGATTTCATATCGGCATTGTGTCCAACCTGAATCTTACGCCACATATGGATCTGCGTTTCATTCCGACGATCACCTTTGGAGACAGATATCTGGAATATTATATGCCGGCACCGACCGGAGGGCAGGTCAACGGAGGAAACGGCTTAAGCGACTGGGAGTCAGGAAGACCGTCTGAAAAGCAAGATCTGGAATTAACCTTGCTGGAGTTTCCTCTACACCTCAAGTTTAAATCTGCACGAATGAATAACACCAGGGCATACGTCATCGGTGGTGTGAAATACACGCATGACCTTGCTTCCATTGAGCTTGGCATTGGTGATGAAATACTTGCCAGGGTAGCTCGCAATGACCTGCATTATGAATTTGGCGTAGGACTTGATCATTACTTTTTTTACTTCAAATTCTCGGCAGAAGTCAAGGCATCTTTTGGTCTGACCAACCTTATCAGGCCAGGTGAGGTAGGTCCTGAATTTCAAAAATATTATAACTCCATTGACCGCCTGAATTCACGCAGCATCATGATCTCATTTACTTTCGAGTAAAGACCGGATTATCTCACAATCTGCAGCCTTCTTGTAATCACATCCTCATCCGCCATGTAAATGCGGATAAAGTAAATGCCTGTATCCAGGTGTTGCACATCAATGCCGGCCTGCATGGCGTCAACGCCAATGGTTTTTATGGTGTTCCCAATGATGTCGGCCAGCACGATTTTGCTGATCCTTACGTCGGCCTCTACGGTCACTTTGCCGGATGCGGGGTTTGGATATACAAGCAGTTGATGATCCGTCATATCATCTGTACTTGTATCATCTACCAATAATACAACCTCTTCCCAAACATCATCATTGACGATCTCCAAGGTGCCGTGCGACGGGAAGTAGTTGTCTTTTATAACTGTGTAGTCATAACTACCCGGGACAATATCGTCC
>SKTQ01000062.1 GCA_007122505.1 Bacteroidales bacterium
CTATAGTCGCTCATATGTAGGCGAACTCTGGCTTCCAGTGCAAGGGCTGCATCCCTGGTGGCAACGATAGAATTGGGGCCACCGTCTGGCAAGCGCAGCTTGGCTTCCTGAATATCTGCCATAATCTGGTCATATACCTCTTGAACGGTTGCACGCGCCGGCCTGGCAGCTGGGTTGTACCTTAGTACCAGTGGTACGCCAAGGTCTGTAGAGGCAGTAGCCGAATTATAGGGCAGGCCCCACCTGATCACCAATTGGTGATAGTAAAAAGCGCGAATCAGATGAGCTTCACCGGTAAACTGGCTTAATAAAGCTTGATCAGCCTCAGTGTCGGCCTCAACCAACTCCATGTTTTCGATGATGTTGTTCACGTTTACTAAGGCACTGTAATACAACTGCCAAACGTCGCGAATGGTATAATCGGTAGCAAGCATGGGCTCCCATCTGTGGGGATTACCATTACGGTTACCAAAGTCCAGGGTTGCATTCAGCAGGTCGGCCTGCACGTCGGTAGAGAACATAAACAGTCCGTACACACGGTGCTTTAGCTGCGCATACATACCATTTCTGATGGTTTCGGCATCGGTCATGGTGCGGAAAGCTTCGGTCTGCTCAATAGCATTATAGGGGAATCTTTCTACATCACAAGAAAAAGTAAATGCCATGGTGAAACCCAACACCAAAAATATTTTAAATAGTTTTTTCATGATCTTTTGTCTTTTTATGGTGATTAGAAAGTTAATGTAAGACCGAGGCTTACCTGCTTAGTGTTGGGGTTGGTACCCATACCGATATTGGAGTCAACTTCCGGGTCGGGACCACGGTAGTTTGTCCATGTGAGCAGGTTCCTTCCGGAAAGGAAAATCCTTGAACCCGTAACGAAACCGGTACGCTGCATAATTGACTGCGGAAGGTCATAAGCAACGGTCAGGTTTTTCATGCGCATGAAGGATGCATCTTCAACAAGTCTGGAGTCGAATTGGGTAAACTGCTCACCCCAGCGCGGGAATTGAGTTTGATCACCGGGCTCTTTCCAGTAATCAAGAACTGATTCGTGCTGGTTCCATCCGGCAAAGACGGATGGGTTCTCGGTGAAAAAGCGGTCGTTGTTGATCATATATTTTCCTAAGACCACAGCAAAGTCAGCCTGGAAGGTAAAACCTCTCCAACCGGCGTTGAAACCGAAACCACCGGCAAAAGGAGGATACCTGTCAGTACCTGTGTTTTGTTCCAGGTCTGCAGTGTTGAATACCTTGGTAGTCTCTTCCTTGGTTGTTACCGTCCTGTCTTCGCCGGGAACATACCACATGGGCATACCGTCTTCAGGATCAATACCTGCAAAAATCGGATAATAGAAAGCAACCGGACTGCCAACTACCCATGCAACACCGGTGTTGGGGATGATCCAGTAATCGCGGCCGTGGAAAAGCTCGGTTACCTCGTTTTTGTTATAGTTGAAGTTCACATAAGGTGTCAGGAAGTAATCCCGTTCTCTGAGCACATCAACACTGATTTCAATATCAATACCGCTGTTCCTGAGGGAGCCAACGTTTTCTGTAATGTTGGCAAAACCACTGGTATATGGCTGCGGTACAGAAATCAACTGGTTCTCGGTTTCCCTCATGTAATATTCAATGTTCATGTTGTAACGGTCATTGAACAGGGACATATTGGTACCAATAGTGAATTTGGTTTGCTTTTCCCATGCGAGCAAGGGGTTTCCGGGAGTGGCGATAAGCCAGCCTGATGCACCGCTGTACTGGGTTGTACCAACGGTTGCCAGGTGTCCGTAGTTACCGATTTCAGAGTTACCTGATGTACCTATGCTGGTCCTGAGGCGTAAAGAGCTGATGAAGTCAAAGTCTTCCATAAAGCTTTCACGTCCGATGTCCCACATCAAACCGGTAGCGTAGAATGTAGCTGAACGGTTGTCGCGTCCGAAACGGGAAGACTCATCCTGACGAATAGAAAAATCAAGGAAATACTTCCTGTCAAGAGAGTAGTCGAAACGACCAAAGAACGAAGAGTATGCATATTCACTTTTTGCATGGTCAAGGTTACGGTTTTCCGGACCTGCGGTCAGAAGCATCAATCGGTCATCGTTATGGCCATCGGAGGAAGCTTCAAACCTTTCAAAATTGTTTTCCAGATATTCCTGTCCACCCAAAACGGTGAATTCATGGCGGCCACCAACGTTAAACCTGTACTCGGCAGTATTGGTAATATTCCTGGTAATATTCCTTGAGAAATACTCCAGTGCCGAACCGTTTCCAAGGTTGCCGATAAAAGAGGGCAGCCTTTGTGAGAAATAGCGATAATCATAACCGTCAATACCGGCTTGCGTACGGATGGTAAGACCTTCCATGGGATTTAATTGTATATAACCCACAAGGTTCGCCTGAATGTTGTCGCCTTCTCTTGGGAACATTCTTTCACGGTAATAGGGGTCATAGCGACCGGTGCCGGGCATCAGTCCGTCAACGGGGTTTCCGTCTTCATCATAGGGTGAATAGAAGGGCGGAATAAGGCTGCTCAAACCACCTTCAATAAAGTTACGGGCAAACGGGTTTATCTGCCTGAAGTCATTGGCGATAGCCATGTTTGCTCCAAAACTGAACCAGTCATTGGCAAATGAATTGATGTTGGCACGTATCGAGTACCTCTCAAAGTCAGAGAAAGTTGCGAGACCTTCCTGCTGGAAATAGGCACCGGAAACATAGTAAGTGGTTCTTCCGCCACCACCACGTACAGAGATATCAGCCATGTAAGTGGGGGCTGTTTCCTGGTAGAAATAGCGGTGCCACCTGGTGTCGTGCGGATAGGTTTCCAAAAGATTGGCAACCTGTTCTTCCGTTTGATAACCGGTTTCAATCCAGAGGTTGGTCAGTTGATCAGTGTTCATAAACCTGTTGAAGTAGTCTTCATTGGCCATTGAAGAAATACCGTACTGCGTGTTCACAGTAATGATGGCACGCTCGTCGCGGTGGCCGCGCTTGGTGGTGATGAAGATCACACCATTGGCTGCGCGCGCTCCATAGATGGAAGTTGCCGAAGCATCTTTCAATACGGTAACGCTCTCAATGTCATTTGGGTTGAGAGAAAGAATGTTACCCGGAGCAACCGGTGAACCGTCAAGCACATAAAGTGGTGTTGAGCTTGCGCCCAATGATCCCACACCGTGCAGCCTCATGGATGATACCTGGCTCGGCTCACCTGATGAAGTAAATACCTGAAGGCCCGATACTCGCCCTTGCATGGCATCCCACACATTGGCGACCGGTCTTCTTTCGATTTGCTCGGCACTTACGGTTGTGAGTGAACCTACAACGGTTCCTACCGGACGCGCTGTACCGTATCCGACAACAACAACCTCACCCAAAGCCCTGATTTCCGACTCCAGTGCAACGTTGATGATGTTTCTTCCCTCTACCGGGACTTCCTGCGTGGTCATCCCGATAAATGAGAATACCAACACAGCGTCCGAGCTGGTCCGGATCTGATACCGCCCGTCGATATCCGTTACGGTACCCTGGGTGGTGCCTTGCACGGCAACTGTCACACCCGGAAGCGTACTTCCATCGGCGGCATCAGTCACCGTTCCGGTAATTGTCAATTCTTGCCCATGCACCTGAACTCCAAGCGCGAAGAGCAAAAATAATCCAAAACAAATTAGTCTGTTCATGATGTTTTGTTTTTGTTAATAATAATTGGTGGTTAATAAATAAAGGTAAAAAAAAGCCACCACCGTTGCGAAAACGATGGATTTCTGATTGAATGCAAGTGAAGAACAGGTAAAAACCCCCTTGTCCCTTTTTTTAGTTTGTATATCCAAGCAACTACCTATTTAATTAATTCTTTGTCAAGCTTTTCAGCATAAATTACACTGGTCTGTGCTGTTGAAAAACTTTCGCAAATATAACATTTTTATAACATACTCAAGCAAAGGTTAACATTTTGAAAAAAAACATAAAAAAATACAAAATGATCAACCAAATAAATGACACTTGTAATGCGCTAAAATACAGCAATTGTCATCAATTCAATCAGCTAAGGTAATAAAAAACGCTGCAAAAAGCAATCATCAACAGAAAAAAACGCTGCAAAAATGATTGCTGGACAATGTTGAAAATAAATTCATCATATTATTAGATTGGTGTGACGCGCTTTTTTTAGCCTGTATTATAACGTAGGTTAGATTCGCCGGCGGTTTGCATCTCACGTGTAAGCTTAGGATTTGCCGCTTGTGATCCTGAAAAATTCAATTATTTATAGTAATTTTGACAGTTAATTATGTCCCGTGCAAACAAACAAGGCTGCAATCATCGCATTTTGACACCTTCAATTGCATTCCGAATCAGGGTTTATTTGAATCCGGGTGTCATATATATTCTGACACCGCTTTACGCAACCCTGTCAAAAAAAAGCACAGCGCCTAATTTTTGCTGTTAAATACCATTATTTAATATGACACGAGAAATGAGAAGATCATTTATTTACAGAGTGACCATTGTAACTATGCTGTTTTTTTCTTTGTTCAGTTTGAATGTGCTGGCACAGATCGAGCATGGTGGAAATCCTTTTGCCCTCATTCACGAAACAGATGAAGGTGCTCTTTTTTCAAGCAAGCAACAGGTTTTGCTTAGTTTGCAACAGCAAACCGAAAAGCAATATTTTCAAAGCAGGGAACCCGGCTTTGGCGAGGCACTGCATGCCGGTTTTTCGGTGCAAACAAACCTTTCACCTGCCACACATGGTGTCTGGCAGGAAAACAGCGACAGCCTCCGGGTTTGGCAAATGCTTATCCGGTCAGATGGCGCATTGGCCCTTGGTATGATTCTTGAAAGTTTTCGGTTGCCCGAAACAGCAAGGATATTTGTATATAATCCGGCGATGGATTACATCGCGGGCAGCTTTACACACAAGAACAACAATGAACACGACATCCTATCCATACAATTGATCCCGGGAGAAAGCCTGGTAATCGAATACAGCGAACGCAAAGCATCTGATCAACCCTGGCAACAGCAGTTTCCCACTTTCGAGATACGTGAGCTGATATACATCAGCCAGGGCGGAGGACTTGGTGTAACAGGTGACACAAGGAATTTGGGCAATGCAGAATGGTGCCATGTGGACATCAATTGCCCGGAAGGTGATCAGTGGCAAAGGCAAAAACGGGGTGTGGCCCGCATCCTGATGCGTGTCGGCAACAGTTTTTTCTGGTGCAGCGGCTCCCTCGTGAACAATGCACGGCAGGATCAGACACCTTATTTTATAACAGCAGCCCATTGCGGCGCCAATGCTACCTTTGAGGACTACCTTGTATGGCAGTTTTATTTCAACCTTGAGCGACCCGAATGCTATGGAACAGGCATGCCATTCCACAACGTGATGCATGGCGCAACCTTTTTATCTGAAGGGCCGCTGGAAGGAGGATCCGACTTCAAACTGCTGCGTCTTTTAAACAAACCACCGGCTGCCTGGAGGCCTTATTACAACGGGTGGAACCGACTTAACCAACCCGCCAGTTCCGGTGTAATGATACACCACCCCGGGGGAGATGCGAAAAAAATATCCACCTTCACCACCCCAGTATTATCGGCAACCCCGACAGTAAGCGGGCAACTGATGGCAGAAAACTCAACCTGGCGGGTGCTTTGGACAGAAACAGAAAGCGGCTTCGGTGTAACACAGGGCGGGTCATCGGGATCTCCGATGTTTAACCAGGATGGGCTCATCGTTGGTACGCTTGTCGGCGGTTCTTCCAACTGTAACAGCACGCAAAACCCCGATTTTTTCGGAAAATTCAGCTACCACTGGGATCAAAACGGTGACTTTTTTTATGCCCAGCTAAAAGGTTATCTGGACCCCAATAATACAGGTATCACTCAGCTCCCGGGTCTTGATCCCGTAGTTCCCTCACATCCTGCACCCGGATTTGCTGAAGCCAATCCGATTCACACCAACCAGGTACAGATCCGGTGGCTAAAGCCGGGTCAAACCCCAAATAATCCGGGATGGTACGCCTACACAAACACCTATGCCGGAAGAAACTCCAACGGATCACAAAGAGCAACCCTTTTCCACGAAAACGCATTCGATTTTTCCTACCCGGTAACCGTTTCAAAAGTATCACACGTATTTTTGGATCCGGCCGGCACATGGAACAGCAACACCTTCAGGTTCAGAATATACGACCATTCAGGAACAACCCTGGTTTACCAATCACCAGTTATGGAAGCAGAAAGCCTGGTTGAAATGATCCATGAACTGGAAGAACCCATTACATTTTACAACAAGTTTTACATTGCAGTTGATCCCTTACATGGCAGCGGTCACCCCAGTTCTGCCTATCAAACCATGAACTACGGAAATGCTGTGTCGTTTTTTGGCGGCCCCCACAACTGGCAAGTGGCAGGCGATAATTCAAACCACTATGTTTATCTCACAAGTATTTATGTGGATTCTGATCTCAACAATAAAGCAGAAGATCAACCAGCAAAATTCTTAGCTCCGAAGTCAACCGGCCGGGGTAACAACAGCATTGAATCCGAAAAAACTTTTGACGTAAATGTGAACCAGACCAACCGGTGGGCAAACTCGGTGGTACAATACAATGTGTTTAAAAACAATGAGCTGATTCATGTGCATGAAGATCCTGCTGCACCCATTTTATCCTACATTGATACAAGCGGCCCGGGCAACGCTATCAGCGATGCATACCATATAACCGCAATCTATCCGGATGGCGTAGAGTCGAAAGCATCCAACACGGCATGGTTGTTTCACATCGACCTTTGTGATGAGGTGGAAAACGTTTTTCCCGTAACCGTAACCTTTACCGATAACACTTTACCCAATTGCTGGACTGCCGAACCGGCCGCTAACGGATGGCAAACAGGCAACCAGGCAATAGTTGACGGACAAACGGTTGAACCCTATGCCGGCGAGTATTTTGCTTATATTGTGCCCGACACAAATCAGCCGGAAACCAATTACTGGCTGGTGTCGCCCCCGCTTGATATCTCCGGTTTGACCAAACCTGCTGTTTCATTTTGGTTTAATGCAGATATTTCGGATGATACCAAACGAGCCACCCTTGCTGCATATATAAGCCACGGGAACGGCTCCTTCAATAAATTGTGGGACGCCACCGAGCATCCGCATTATACGGAAACCCACTCACTGCAATGGATTCAAACCACCCATGACCTTACCGCTTATAAAGGAAACCATATCCGGATCGCTTTTCTCGTTCAAGCCAAAGAACCGGGATTTGTGGGTCTGGACAACATCCTCATCCGCGATGCATCGGATATGATTTTCCCATTAAGCCTGTCTGTGTCCCCCAACCGGCAGGGAGAAGTTTACGGTGCCGGTAACTATATCGCCGGCCAAACGGTTAATGTATATGCAGAACCAAATCAGGGCTATTACTTTTACCAATGGCAACATAATGGTGAGTTGATGGGCATCTATCAGAACTACCGTTTTGTGATGCCGGCTGAACCCTATGCTTTAACCGCGGTATTTAGCACGGAGGATCATTATGTGAGTACGGTTGATATGGAGTCAGACAACGAAGGCGTCACGGTATTCCCAAATCCCAGCACCGGATATGTAAGTCTGCATTTTCCCAATGAAAAAATGAACGCAACCATACGGTTAATGGATAGCAGGGGTATCATTATAAAGGAAAGGAAAGCGGATTATATACCTGCGAACACCCGCAAAGCAATGAACCTCCATCATTTGCACCAAGGCTTTTATTTTATCATTATTGATGATAAAACAGGCAGGGAAGTAATCAGGCTGACGCTGACACGCTAACCGGGACTTTCTTCAATCATTGCCGGATTTTCAAATGCATGGTGATTCAGTAAACATTGCGCATGCATGATGGTTGATGTTTGCTGCCTGAAAGCCATTAGGTAATCTGCAAAATTTGTTGTATATTGGCATATTGGCTCATGGAAACAATCATGGGTGAATATTGTTAGTTTATTTACAAACCTTTTGAATTTGTCAAGAATGAACATAATTAGATTAAAGAATATTTCATCCGTTTTGTTGGTTTTGGCCTTTTTGCTGCTGACTGCGGTTTCGTTCGCCGGAGATGATGCAACCGGACAACCAACCCGTGATCGCATAATCAATGCGTTTTACACGATGGAAACGGTATATCCGCAACAAACCCTTTTTTTACATATTGACAAGGAGGAGTTTCTGGCCGGTGAAACCATCTGGTTTAAAGCTTATCTTGTAAATGGAACAACCCTTGAACCGGATACCCTGAGTACAAATATGCACCTGAATTTGCTGAATACCAACGGTGATATTGTTACGTCACTGTTGCTCAGGCTGGAAAACGGATTTACTCATGGAAACATCCATTTGCCAGATTCTATTTCCGAGGGGAATTATGAGGTGATCGCCTACACGGACTGGATGCAAAACTTTGACAAGCGTTTTTATTTCAACAAAGACCTTTACGTATTTAATCCCATTGAAGAAAATTTTATCCGAAGGTCCGACCTCATTCGAAACAGGAGATTTAACCGTCAGCTTACCAGGCTGGAGGAAGAGATGCAATTTGCCTTTTTCCCGGAAGGTGGTAATCTGGTTGCCGGACTGGAAAACCGCGTGGCATTTAAGGCCGCCAATAAATTGGGGGCGGGCGTCGAGGCTTCCGGTATCTTAAAAGATAACCGGGGAAATACCCTTCTCGAATTTACCACATTGCATAACGGAATGGGTTCTTTTACTTTTACCCCCGAAGCGGGAACGGAATACACGGCACGAGTGAGTTTTGCCAACGGAGAGGTGAAAAGAGTGCCTGTGCCGAAGGCTGAAAGAAGAGGTTTATTACTTTCGGCGCAGCAGTCAGACGGGCATATACAGGTGAGTGTCCAGGGCAATTTTGATCCCCTTTCTCCTGAGCTCACGGAAGGTTTTTATCTGCTGGCACACACCCGTGGCCGCCCCTACCATCTTGAGCACTTTACCCTTGAAAACAGGGAGTTCCGGATTCAAATTCCTGTGGAGAATCTGCCCACCGGCGTTTGCCAGTTAAAACTAATTTCCGCCGGTGGAACCCCGGTGGCAGAGCGCCTGACGTTTATCAACCGGAATGATATCCAGGATGCGGAGATACTGAGTCATGAAACACACCGCGCAGACGGTGAAGACATGATCTCCATTTACCTGGCCCTGAACAATTTCGAAACAAATGGCAGCTATTCGCTGGCTGTGGTTGATGCCAGCCACTCTGAAAAAGACCACCGGTCAAATATCGCCAGTGAATTCCTTTTGTTTGGAGACTTGGGATACCGGCTGAAAAACCCCGGTTTTTACCTTGATCCGGAGGCTGTAAATGGACCAGAGGCTACCGACTTAGTGATGATGACCCACGGCTGGAAGCGCTTCGACCTGGAGGCTGTTCTTAACAACGAATTTCCGGAGATTTTGTATGGGTTTCCGGATGGTATTACACTGCGCGGAACGGTTACACCCAGATCGTCGGCGCGAAAAACCGGCCAGGTAAATGTGGAGCTTAGCATCCACCAGGATGACGGAATTGAGATATACAATACCACCACAGATGAAGATGGTCATTTTGTGTTTACCAATCTGTTTTATGATGACCTGTTCACAGCCATGATGCGTGTTGACACACGCCACGACAGGCGCGCCATGGAGGTGCGTCTTGGCGGAGCATCCTTTGATGCTTTTCAGTATTCAAAAAACTTCCAGACACGGCATTTGCAGGTAACTTCCCGGGGTGATGACTGGGAAAGGGTTCCACGGCCGGAAACCGTTCTGAAGAGGCGTGGGCTTATCCAGCCCCGGACTGCAGGCACCCCATCGATGTATGCCCAGGTAGACCAGGTTATCTATTTTGATGATATCCGGGATCAGTACGCCACAGTTCTGGATGTATTGCGCACCCGTGTAAGGGGCGTCAGGATTGTTGACGGACAAATCACCCTGAGAGGGCCCAGCAGCGTTTTCTTTACCAATGAGCCGCTGTTCCTCGTTGATGAAACAATCGTAAACCGTTCGGCTTTCCTGGGTGTGAGTGTGCGCCAGATTGATCGCCTCGCCGTCATGAGCGGCCCGCAATCAGCCATACTGGGCTCCAGGGGAACAAACGGAGCACTGTTGATCTATACGCTACGGGGCGACAGTCAGCGTGATGTTACCTATGATTATGTGTTGAAAGGATTTCATACCCCGGCAGAAAGTTTTGAGTCCAAAATCCATACTGACCGGTATGTCCGCTTTGATATGGACAGGACGCTCTACTGGGAACCAAACCTCAAACTGCAGGATTACGGCGAATATACCGTTTCCTTTCCTGCCGACGAAAATGTGAGAAACCTCAGAATCATCATTCAGGGTATTGATGAAAAAGGAAGAATAACCTTCCACGATGAGGTCTTGTAATCAGTTACAACCGTGTATTCTTTTTTGGGAATGTCGAAAGGTCGAAAAGTCAAAAGGTCGAAAGGTCTTTGCGAATCTTAATCTTTGCGGGCTTTGCGAGGAAAAAAATAAAGTGGGTGTCCTATCCGGAAAACAGATGTAAAGCTAATTATTTTTGTCCAGAGGCAAAACCTTGATATCAGGACAACCTTTGCCTACACCCACGCCCTGAAAGGGCAATTTAATTGAGCCCAATGGCAGCGCCTTGGGTTAACGGCAACCATAGCCCACACGAGCGCCCTGAAAGGGCAGCTTAATCATCATCCCACAAGTATTTTTCATTGTAATCAATGCCGTATTCTTTTAAAAA
>SKTQ01000034.1 GCA_007122505.1 Bacteroidales bacterium
AGCAAATTCTTCGCAAGCATAGCAAGATCGATCATTTGCTTGACTTGCCTGTCGCGCAGATCTTCGTCTTTTTCTTCAAGTATATTGCCCACAAGCTTATGATTTCCATTAACTACCAGCATATAGCTGTCCGGCAGGTTACCCATATAGGACATGCCACCCAAAGCAGACATGTCTTTCATTCGACGCATAAACTCAGGCTGGGTGATCACCATGGGAGGCTCTGACTCACTAAGGTTTTCAAAACTGACCTGAAAATTACTATTGTCCAGATTCTTTTCTATCACAGGTTTCAACTGCTCTTTTTGCTCATCACTCAATTTAGATGGCAATACATCCTCCGTTTTGATCAACTTATCAACCACTTCAGCATCAACGCGTGTAAAAGACACATTTTCCAGCTCAGTCTCCAGCATATTCACAAAATGGCTGTCAATGGGCGTATCCAGGACCAGTACGTCATAGCCTTTCCCTTTGGCAGCCTCAATGAAAGCATGCTGCTCCTCCTGATTCGAAGTATAAAGGTGGACAATCTTTTTGTCCTTGTCGGTTTGACTGTCCTTAACATGATTCCGGTATTCATCAAAAGTAAAATATTTTCCTTCTGTGTTTTTCAACAAACAGAACTTTTTGGCCCGATCCCTGAACTTATCATCGGAAATCATCCCATATTCAATAAAAATTTTGATATCATCCCATTTTGACTCAAAATCTTCCCGGTTGTTTTTGAATAGTTCCTCAAGTTTATCAGCTACTTTTTTGGTAATATGTCCGCTGATTTTCTTGACATTTGCGTCGCTTTGCAAAAAACTGCGGGATACATTCAGGGGGATATCGGGTGAGTCTATTACCCCGTGCAGGAGGGTCAGAAAGTCGGGAACAATGCCTTCAACCGAATCGGTAACAAATACCTGGTTGCAATACAACTGGATTTTATCGCGCTGCACCTCAAAGTTTTGCTTTACCTTGGGGAAATACAGAATTCCGGTAAGGGTAAAGGGATAATCTACATTGAGATGGATGTTGAACAAGGGTTCTTCAAAAGTCAGCGGGTATAACTCCCTGTAAAATTTCTTGTAATCATCGTCTGAAAGCTCGCTTGGTTTTTGTGTCCAGGCCGGACGGGTATTATTGATTACCCGCGGTTTTTCAACAGTGACATCTTTTTCCTCTCCCTTTTCATCCTTTTCTTTCGTGGTTTCTTTTTCGGTGCCAAAGATGATTTCAACCGGCAGGAACTTGGCATATTTCTTCAGCAACTCCAGTATTTTATGATCTTCGAGAAACTCCGTAGAGTCATCTGCTATATGGAGCACCACATCCGTTCCCCGGGCTTTTTTGGGTTTTTCTTCGAGGGTAAACTCGGGCGTGCCAACGCAAGACCATTGAACACCCTTGCTGTTCTTTTTGTAAGACCTGGTATGCAACTCAACTTTGGAAGCAACCATAAATGAAGAATAGAAGCCCAGCCCAAAATGTCCGATTATGGGATTGGCTTCCGACTCGTTTTTGTATTTGCTGATCCACTCCTCAGCACTTGAAAAAGCAATCTGGTTGATATACTTATCTACCTCTTCTGCCGTCATACCGATACCTTTGTCGCTAACCGTAATGGTTTTGGCATCTTTATCCACACTTACCTCAATGCGCAAATCGCCAAGCTCACCCTTGAATTCTCCTTTGGAAGCCAGGGTTTTAAGTTTTTGTGTAGCATCTACCGCATTGGATATCAATTCGCGGAGAAAAATTTCATGATCGGAATAGAGGAATTTTTTAATAATGGGAAAAATGTTCTCCGTTTGAACATTGATTTTACCTTTCTGCATAATACAAATTATTTTATGAGGATGTTATTGGTTTTTTCAGCTCATTGCTGGGAATCAAAGGGTGTGCCACATAGCAGATACTGACAAATTGTCTGTTTTGCCCGTGACAAAGCTGTTTTCACACCAACCAGATACATCATCAAACAAAATCACTTTAAATAATACAAGATACTGGTTTTTAAAACTTTATAAAACACCTGGCAGACACTCCCGAAAAAAAGAATGGCTGTTTCCCGTTACAAATATTTCGCATACCCGTTATTCCTGATCAAGGGAAATTTCTTCGAGGGTTTTCCCTTTTGTTTCGGTAACAAAGCGCCGGACAAATATATAAGCAACAACACCGAAAGCGGCATAAAAGCCATAGGATACGCCCAGGCCGACAGATGCCAGCAATATTGGGAAAGTAATGGTTACGAGGAAGTTTGCGCCCCATTGTGTCAGACCTGCAACGGCCAGAGCTGCTCCCCTGAATTTGTTGGAAAACATTTCGCCGAGCATCACCCACATAATGGGGCCCCAGGTAAAGGCAAAGAATGCGATATATAAGTTTGCCGCCAATAGTGCCATCAAGCCGCCTGTGCCGCCCATTTCAATACCGTGCGCTGCGTCTTCGGCCCCAACTGCAAAAATGATGGCGAGCAAGCCGAGCATCAGCGCCTGACCGAGCGCACCAATCATCAATAACGGCTTTCGGCCAATGCGTTCAACGAGGTAAATGGCAAGAAATGTGAAGGCAATGTTGACAGCACCCGATATTACATTGGTGAGCAGCGCATCGGCTTCCGTAAAACCTGCCGCCTGCCATAGTACTGATCCATAATAAAACACCACATTTATTCCGGTAAACTGCTGCAGGGCAGCCAGACCAATGCCAATCCATACAATGGGATGAATGCGATTTGTCTTTTTATTGATGATGTCGGACAGTCTTGGTTTGCGTTCACGAAAAACCGTTTTTCTGATCTCTTCCACTTGTTTCTTTGCCAATGCCAAACTGGTAAGGGAAGCCAATACAGAA
>SKTQ01000135.1 GCA_007122505.1 Bacteroidales bacterium
ACGCCAAGGGAAGTGATACGCTGAAGGTCCTTGTCCATGGCTTCATCCGTCAGGCGGAAACCCGGAATGGCATATTGTACCATCCCGCCGGCGCGCGAAGCACGTTCAAACACCTCAACCGAAAAACCCGCCAGGGCCAGGAAATACGCACAAGATAGTCCTGCCGGTCCGGCACCGATCACCGCTACCTTAAGGCCGTTCGGCGAAGCAGGCTGCAATTCCGGTTCCTCCTGACCGGAATTGAAACGCTTAACCTCCCTGATAAGTAAAGCATCATCATAATGCACCCGCGTACATTTGTTCTGACACAGGTGGTCGCAGATCATCCCGGTAACGGCAGGGAAGGGGTTTGTCCGCAGGATCACACCGTGGGCATCCCTGAATTCCCCGCGGGATGTGTGCCACATATAATCAGGTATGTCCTGCCCGGTGGCACAGGTTTCGCGACAGGGGGCTGCAATGCAGTCGAACAAGCCGAGACGCCTGCCGGTTTTGATGTTGGGCGGGATAAGATAGTCCATCCTGTAAGCTAGGCTTTCCACCACCATCGCGGCATATTTCCGGAGATTCTCCAATATTCCAGACTCTTTCGAGTCCGCCACACCCCCAGGCATTATCGCGGCCTCATCTGCATGTGTTGTTTCGGTATCATCCGGCAAGGCATATTTCATAACAAAAGAATCCGGATCATCAGCCCCTGCCTTCTTCATATCAATGGCAATGTTTTCCAGGTATTGAGGCAGTCGCATCATACCGCCGGGCTTCAGCAAATCGGTACAGGTGGTGATGGTTTTGAAACCGCATGCCAGCAAGGCACTGACATTGAAGGCATCGGCACCACCGGAAAAGGAAAGCGGTAATTTGCCGCCAAAATCCTTCTGCAACAGCCAGGCAAGATTCACCGTTAAAGGATGCAATGCCCGTCCGCTCATGTACATGTTTTCCACATCTGAGCCAAAAACATCCTTGTTGTTCAACGACTCCAGCGTGTTGGTCAGCTTCAGGCCAAATTCAAGATTGTTTTTTGCGGCTGTTTTTTGCAGGTTTTTGATGATGCTTAAAGCATCCTTGTAAGCAAGATCATGGACGAAAGCCTGGTCGGGAACTTCTGTATGGAAACCCAGTTTTTTATTCAGGATATCCCTGAGCTTTTCAGCACCCAGCAGGGTAGGGTTTAACTTCACATAGGTGTGCAGTTTTTTGTCTTCCATCAAATAATTTGCAATGGATTCGATCTCTCCTGCAGGGCAGCCGTGCATGGTTGAAAGGGTGATGTTGTCTGAAAGCTGCGCAGGAATATTTATTTTGTCAATGTCGGGATACAACGGCCGGACTTCATCCAGTTTAGCTGCCAATGCCTCGCTGCTATCATGCATCTGATCAAAAAACCACTGCACATTGTCTTTCATGATCCCTTCCAGGTTGTAACCCACGCTCATGTTAAATATAACTCCGGGATCGTTTCCCCATCCGAAACGATGATTCAGCAGATGGATGATGATCCAGGCATGCAGATATTCCTCAAAACTTTGCCTGATTTTCAGCTCCTGCGACCACTCACAATTGTAGCCTTCATCCTGCATGTCGATGCAAGGTTTGGACACTTCCAGCTCATCCAGCGTCTGCACGGTTTTGAGCTCCATGTAACGGGCACCAAGCAGCCAGGCTGCAATAATGTTTTGTGCCATCTGGCTGTGTGGACCGGCAGCCACACCGATAGGTGTGTGCAACTTTTTCCCGAATACCGTGCGTTGAAGCATATGGTTTCGGAACGTGCCGTTCTGATGAGTCGGGTCATAAAAAAGAGCCGCAGGAATGCCAAAAAAGCTATCTTTATGATCCAGTTCGTGAAGCGTGATGCGTAGCAATTGCCCCAAAGGCAATGGAAACAATTTATCGGACATATCAAATTGTATTATGGTGCAGGTACAGACTCCTGCCAAAAATAGGAAATGTTTGGCACATGGCAGAACAATTCTTTTCAGCAGTGATTATGGCAGCAGGTGTTTCCCGGCGAATGGGTGTGCCGAAATTGTCGTTGCCTTTTGATGAAAACTGCTCTTTTGTGGAACGGTCTGTTCAGGTATTCGCTGATTTTCCCTGCCGGGAGATATCCGTGGTGGTCAATGATGATGGCTGGATATGGCTTGCTGAAAATGACCCCGGCTGGCCTGAAAATGTGCATGCTGTGTTGAATCAATATCCCGAAAAAGGCCGGTTTTTTTCCCTGCAGAAAGGCCTGGAAGCCATCCGGGAACTTTGCCCGGTTTTCCTGCACAACGTGGACAACCCTTTCATCAACAAAGACATTTTACATAAACTGGCAAAAAACATCCATAGAGCAGATTATATCCGGCCTGTTTGCGGAACAAAAGCAGGACATCCCGTGCTGGTCTCCCCCAAAATCGTATCTGACATTCTGAAAGAATCCAACCCGGTAAATCATGTGCGCCACTTTCTGGAACAATATCCACAACAGCTTGTCCCTGTCACCGATCACGATACCCTGATTAACATCAACACCCCCGAGGCGTACCGTCAGCATTTCAAAGGGCTTTCCCCGTAAGGGAAATATTGGAAAATACTACTGACCGGCAAAATTGTATTACGTCCCAAACGGGACTTCTGGACATACCCTATAATGCTTGTTACCAATATTTTGCCCCTATCAGGGCTGCCCCTTTAGGGGCAAAATCTTGGTAGAATCAATAATAACACCCCAATCTTTTCCTGTTTTCCGGATAGGACACCCATTTACAACCACACACAGTTATATATGCACGTCAATCAACAAGTGGCAAATTAGGCAAAATTTTTGTGTGGAAAACATTACGTCTGTTGTGATG
>SKTQ01000306.1 GCA_007122505.1 Bacteroidales bacterium
CCCTGAAAAGCATTCTGTTAAAGCTTCTTTCTGCATCGAACAACAGGGCAACTTGTTGAACTGAAACTACTTCCAGCATTTTTTGCGTGTATTCACGGCGCAGTGCAGCTGCATCTTCAAATCGCTTCAATTCGGCTTCGATAAAAATGGCTGCCTGTTCTTCAGTCATTTGATCGGTTTCGGGCAGCTGGTCGCGTTTGGCCTTGAATGCTTCAGACAACTCCTCAACTTTTTGACTGTATTCATTATAGATTGGCCAGAAAAGCCGGGCCTCTTCAACGCTCAAAGACAGTTTCCGGGTAATGTATGAAACCCTTCGTGCTTCAATGGCTTCCCTGTGTCTTTCCGCATCCCTTTCATGCGGTCTTTGACCTCGCGGCATCTGGGAGTAAAGGGATACAGTAAATAGCATCAGCATCAAAATACTGATCATTTTTTTATTGAGAAACAAGATATTGTTCATTTTTTTTTGTTTTAATCAAGTGAAGAAAGCAAATAATTGCTTTCAATACCATAATAGACAGCTTGTTCAAATATTTCTTCAAGCAGCATTTCATCAAAAACATCGTCTCCAAAGATAAATTCTCCTCTATCAAGCTCAAAAAGAATTTCTTCGGGGGTCAGTCCGGATTCAAGCACGAAATCATACAATGCGCTGCGGTCCATATCGAACTGTATGGCATAATAATCAAGCATTAGCTGGTCATAGTCCGCATCTGCATAACCATTTAGTTGATCTCTCTGTAAATAAAACAAGCTGAAAAGAATGCCAGCCAATAAGGTAATGGATACGAGTGATGCAACCAGCCTTTTCGTTGGCAGGCCAGGCAAAGCAAAGGCCGGTTTTTTATTTTCCGTACTTAATCTGTTGCTGATATTTCCGGGAAGGGTATCAAAAAAGTGATCTGGAACCCGGAAGCCCCCTGTATCTTTCGATGGATCAAGCGAGCTTTGGAGTTCGTGTAACTCTTTTCTGATCGATTCTTTGTTGTCTTTTTTCATAATCTTTTGTGAGCCTTTTCTTTAGACCATTGACCAAATCAAGGGTTTAATTATGGGTTGATATATTTTTCAATTTTTTTAACTGCATGGTGGTATGAAGCTTTTAATGCCCCGGTGGATGTTCCCAGGATTTCTGCCATATCCTCGTATTTCATTTCGTCATAATAACGAAGATTAAATACTACACGCTGCTTATCAGGTAGCTTCAGGATAGCTTTTTGAATCTTCTTTTCCATTTCATTCCCATCGTAATACACATCTGCTTCCAGGGATTCTTCCAATATTCTGCTAACATCATTGATTGGCAAAAAATATCTTTTCTTTTTTTTCTTTAAAAAGGTCAGGGCTTCGTTGGTAGCTATCCTGTAAAGCCATGTATAGAGTGCTGATTCTTTACGGAAAGACCGAAGTGCCTGCCAGGCTTTGAAAAACACATCCTGTACAATATCGTTCGCATCATCATGACAAATTACCATGCGTCTGATATGCCAGTAAACGGGCTCCTGGTATTTTCTGACAATCAGATTGAAGGCATAATTTGGGTTTTCCCCTTCAAAAAACATTGTCAGTAATTCCTCATCCGAATAATGCTTCATAACATTTCAAAAAGGCTGCATTCCGGTTCAGGTTTACAGGTCAAAGATTCAGGCAGATCAATGGGAACCCATTCATTTTCTGCTGATGACGCGCAATGCAGCTTGCACGATATCTGTTGCACTGAGCCCGTATTTTTTCATTAATTCTGCGGGCTTACCACTTTCTCCAAATCGATCATTTACGGCAACCAATTCCATTGGTGCGGGATGGTTCCTGGCAAGTAGCTGGGATATGGTGTCTCCCAGGCCTCCATTCACCTGATGTTCCTCAGCAGAAACCGCACACCTTGTCTTAGCAACCGATTGTAGGATGGTTTTTTCATCCAATGGTTTAATGGTATGAATGTTTATTATTTCTGCATGTATGCCTTGCTGATAAAGATTCTTTCCTGCTTCGAGGGCTTCCCAGACCATGTGTCCTGTGGCAAAAATGGTGAGATCCGATCCTTCACTCAGCACGATTGCTTTACCGATTTCGAAGGGTGCGTCAGGGTCTGTGAAATTGGGTACTTTCGGACGGCCAAAACGGAGATATACTGGCCCTGTATGTTTGGACACAGCAATGGTTGCTGCTTTTGTTTGGTTGTGGTCGCAGGGCACAATTACGGTCATATTTGGCAGCATCCGCATCATACCAATGTCTTCAAGCATTTGGTGGGTTGCACCGTCTTCACCCAGGGTTATACCTGCGTGGGAAGCACATATTTTGACGTTTTTTTCTGAATATGCTATGGATTGTCGTATTTGGTCATAGACTCTGCCGGTACTAAAATTCGCAAAGGTGCCGGTATATGGTATTTTTCCACCGATCGTAAGTCCGGCGGCAATGCCCATCATGTTGGCTTCTGCGATGCCTACCTGGAAAAACCGGTCCGGGAATTCTTTCTTAAAATCAGTCATGTTTAATGAACCGGTAAGGTCGGCGCAGAGTGCAACAACATCCGGGTTATTCCTTCCAATATCCAATAACCCCAGCCCGAAACCGGAACGGGTGTCTTTTTTTTCTGTGAAGGTATATTGTTTCATGTTTGGTTCTTTTTGGACAAGTATGTAAATGTGCAAATGTGTAAATGTGGAAATGTGCAAATTTCTAATAGTCGCCGAGTGTTTCTTTGAAATTTGCGATGGCACGTTCAAATTGTTCGTCATTGGGTGGTTTGCCATGCCATTCATGGGTTCCCATCATAAAATCAACACCATATCCCATTTCGGTATGCATCATGATGGCCA
>SKTQ01000246.1 GCA_007122505.1 Bacteroidales bacterium
ACTGTTATTATATAACCAAATCCCGTGTTGGCTCTGAGTTCTTTTGTGATCATATTTTTGTACACTTATCAAATTCCAGTCACGATCAAAGAACTGTCTCTTTTTAAGCTGTGGTTTTTCTACGTTCACATCACGAAAACTTCTATAGCTTTCTCTGGTTATATCCCCGGTGTTACCATCTTTATCAATACTTTTAATTGTAACCTCAAGATAAAAAAAACTATTTACATTGCGTTTATAAACATTCAAAATCTCTCTTACAGGATTAGAATTAAAAGTATAGCCTTTTATGTTACATGCTGTAGAATCCGTACAATCAAATTCTGTTATAAACGCACAATAATCGCCTTCAGCATGCGTATAAGGGTAACTAATTAACCCAGAATATTCATATCTTTTTTTCAATAACAGCTCATTATTAATATCCAACAACTCTTTCTCTTTAATTCTCAGTCCAGGACCAAATACTTCTATACCATTGGTTTGCACACTATTGGGTTCAAACTTATATTTAATTCTTCCTCCTGTTGGGTATATAATCTCCTTTAAGATACCATTTTTTATGTTTGACGGATCCACTTCTCTGTCAGCAGGATCAGCTATTACTGGAAAATTAACAAAAAACCCACAAGGTATATAATGACCCCAATCAGTATTATATGGAATCATGTGGGGACTGGAATTCGAGTTTTGATATCCAAAAATATCTCTACGTACATCGCCTAGTTTATGTATCTGACTATCGTTGTAAATGAATCTATATGTAGCGTTGCCTTCATTTTCTATATCTAAATTTAAAAAATCAAGTGCGGTAAGTTTCATTCTTTGATTGCAATTTTCACCATCATCATATACTTCATAGGAAAACTTAACTTCTTTAACTACCTCTGAAGTATGTAGATTTTCTATCCGAATCTTATCTAAAACAAAACCCAAAACAGATGAGGTTGCCACACCTTCAATATCATAAAAAAATTTTATTCTTTGATCAGATGAATTAATATTGGTTATTCTATGAGAAATAATAGTTGTACTGTCTGTAAAAAACGTATAACTATTCTCTCCTGGAAAGTTATTGCCCTCAGGAAGTCGATAATTATATGAATCACTTTCTCTCATGAGAAAAGAATATTCATATTCCTCATATTCAAAAAATATCCAATCATTGCCTAACAATTTTATTGAGTCAACCTTCCAACCAGTATAAGTGCCAAAAACTGAATACAAGGGAAAAGGGAAAGGTATATTCCCATCTTGATCTCTCCTATCTAACTTTGTAGTTTCTCTTGGAGAAAAGTAAAACACATTGCCTCTCTTATCTGTTATTTTAAATCCAGAAAATGTAAAATTCTTAATATCGGGTTCAATTTTAATCGGTTCGTCTGCACTTATCATAATATCTCCTTCTGGTCGAAAAAAGAATGTGCCACTATAACCAGGCAAAGAAAAGTTGAAAATATCGGCAGAAACATCATGTTGAGCAATATAATAATTAGCAAGGTTTTGATGATTATCGCCCATAGTGTCTAACAGAACCGAATCGGGAGGCCAGTTTAGCCACCCAGCTTCAGATTCATCTGGTCTCCCATTAACAGTTCTGAAAATTGAGCTTTCAGCATTTAAATTCCAGTTTAAGCCTACAGCAGTAGAAATATCATTTACTTTTATACCGGATGCATGATATGATAATGAAATTGGCAGTTCAAAGTCTTTATACTTAAAATTGTAAATAGGGATTGTAATATCCGGCAAACCTGATGCATTTACTGTTGGGAAATTAAAAAACTTGCCTAATGTTGCAGCTTCGGGTGATTGAGGCAAGATACTCAGCGGTTGTTGATCATGTATTGGAGGGTAACCTCCGACTTGGGAATAATTATTGTTTTGAAAAAATAACATTAACAGCAATAGAAGCAGAAATTGGCGGTTTTTTACTTTAATTAATGCATTTAATAACCTTTTGTTGACAATCATAGCTTATATTTTTTATTTAAACACTCGTGTTCGGTTAAAACTTCTCAAATTCAACATGTATATATCCACCTTTAATCCATAATTTTACGATTAATTAAATATTTTTTCCCATCCTCTCTTGCTTTTACCCAAAATCAACTATTTTACCTAAAAATACTCTTCAAGCACAATGCAGTTAAAAACATTACAAAACAAAAAAAAAAACGATAAAACAAAATATTGTTAGCATTTGAGGCCTATTTATATTGACTCTTAACAAAAACCATATAATGGCAAACATTTATTGAGTCCCCATATTCAAATTTATCAAGCTCTAAAAAAAGACTTGCAATGGTTCTGGCCGATCTGAAAGGAGATGATATTAAACTTTGCCAGATCACCAGCAAATTTGTGAAAGATAGTTATGCCATTGCTTTGTACGACGACAACTTTAAACATGGCACATTAAATAAATCAAGCAACATCAGGCCTAACAGGTTACTTACTGCCGATAAATAAATTATAATTCGCAATACCGGAAAGTTAATCCAAAGTATTCAAAGAGGTTGTCAATAAGCTATTTACAGTGTCCCATTAAAATTGGGACACTAGTGATAAGGGATGTCCTTTGATTTTTTCATTCGTGCATTCGTGGCAATTATTTTAAGCATGAAGGTATTAAGGAAAAAGAGAGGATATATACCCAAGCCCGATCTTATGACCACATTCCAGTGGCTGGATATCGGGGAACAAGAAGAAACGGAAAACCTATGATGTTCCGGATCAAAAAATGGTAACGCCAAAATGTGCAAGCACCATATGCAAAATCAGTCCCAGCATAAACATCCCGCCAAACTTGCGGTTATG
>SKTQ01000321.1 GCA_007122505.1 Bacteroidales bacterium
GCCATCGATTTATCGGCCACTTTCAGGTCCTGGGTGGAGCCGGCAATTTTTTCCAATGCTGATGCCAGTCCCTCCGGATACCTTGTCAGGCGTGCTGCCGATGCATCCGCAAGGTATTCCCGCTTTCGCGAAACGGAAAAATACAGTAGCTGAACGGCAATTGGGGCCAGGATGGCAAAGGCGATGGCAAGGATCGCCATCACCGGGTTGCCTTTTTTCCTGCCGGAAGAACCAGCCATCATCCGTCCACCACTGTAGAGCATGCTTCTGAAAAACATCTGAGAAATAATGGCCACGGTACCCACCATAATGGTCGCCAGGGTCATATATCTGATATCCCGGTTGATGATATGAGAGATTTCATGGGCCACCACACCCTGCAGTTCGTCGCGATTCATCATATTGAGCAAACCGGAAGTGACGGCAACCACGCTTTTTGACGGGTTCATGCCGGCAGCAAAGGCGTTGGGTGCAGGGTCATCAATGATATACACTTTTGGCATGGCCGGCAAACCCGCTGCCAAACGCATTTCTTCTACAATATTATACAATTGCGGATGGTCTGCTTTGCCAATTTCACGGGCATTGCTCATACGAAGCATAATCTTTTTTCCCTGGGAGAAAGCCACGATCAGCAGAATGAAATAGATGATCAGCGCCAGAAACATGCCGGCAAATCCGGCATCAGGATCGATTGCGGCTCCGATCACAAAACCCAGTAAAAGCAATACCACCGCCATGAGTGTCAGCAAGAGCATGGACTTCAGGCGGTTTTTTCGGATCAATTCCCACATGGCTTGTCTTCTTTAAAAGGATACTTTGGGTACAACACGTTCCTGCGGATCCTGGATCTCAAAAAATGCTTCTTTTTTGAAACCAAACATGCCGGCGATGATGTTTGATGGAAACATTTCTGTTTTGTTGTTGAAAAACAAGACCTGGTCGTTGTAGTTCTGCCGGGCAAAAGATATCTTGTTTTCGGTAGATGTCAGCTCTTCCTGGAGCGCGAGGAAGTTTTTGTTTGCTTTCAGGTCCGGATAGCTTTCCACAGCGATCTTGAACTGGCCCAGTGCTGCAGAGAGCCTTCCCTCTGCCATGGCTTTTTCTTCCACCCCGGATGCTTCCATTGCCTGTGCGCGCATGCGGGTCACCGCTTCAAGTGTTTCCCGTTCGTGTTTCATATACCCCTTAACCGTTTCTATCAGGTTGGGGATCAGGTCATACCGGCGCTTGAGCTGTACATCGATCTGCGACCAGGCATTTTTTACCTGGTTCCTCAGCTTCACTAGCCGGTTATACATGCTTATCAGCGCGATTACCAGAATCGCCGCTACAATGATGATAATGATAGTTGAAGTCATGTTCGTGTTTTTTAATTCATGCAAAAGTAGTAAAGTAAATCGATACGAAACCCTACATTTCCACATTTCGACTTTTGACCTTTCGACCTTTTCCGATTGTCTAATTCCTCGCAAAGGCTGCAAAGATGTTCTTTGTGATCTTCTTTGCGCACTTTGTGCCCTATGTGGTTAAAAAAATTCACCACAAAGAACACGATGAACACAAAGATTTTCATCTGCGAAGCAAAAATGGAACGCGGATAAAACGGATCGCCTGCGGCGAGCGCGGAGAACCACAGATTTTGTCTTTTATCCGTGATTATCTGCGTTGCGAAGCATCCGCGTCATCCGAGTTCAAACCGGAAAAAGAACAACAGCGGGTTGCGGTTATTTTTTTCACCGCAAAGACGCAACAAAGGCCGCAAAGGTAAAAAACACCGAGGCCGCAAAGGTGGAGTTAGATAAAAGCACGGAAGCGAAAGAGCGATACCGATTATCGGAAATGCTTATTTTTGTACGCTTAATTATAACCGGAGAATAAATTATGGAAACCATCGATTTTGCCATTGGCACCAAAGTGGAGCACCCGCAGTTTGGCGTGGGTGTGGTTACTAAAAAATCACTGACAACCACAAGGGTATTTTTTCTGCATAAGGGCGACAAAGAGATCGCCAACAGTTTTACTGGCCTGAAGCTTGTGGAAGAATCGCATGCAGGTGAGCAGGGTGGAGGCGGTCCCGGCCACATAAGCCTTGCAGAACTGGAAAAAGTATTTACCAGCGTGCTGATGCGCTATGCCGATTTCCCTGAGATGGTGGAACTGGGCGACCGCTGGAAAAAAGGCCTGATGATCCTCAAGCCGGGTTCTGATCAGCTCAAAGCGAAAGAGATCCCAATTGATACATTCTTTAAGAAAATTGTATTGATACGCGAACGCCTCCGTGTGATGGAGCAGCGTATCAACAACAACAGCAAACTGGAAGAAGAGGAAAAAGTTAACCTCCAGCAATATATCACCCGCATATACGGTTCATTGACAACCTTTAACGTGCTATTCAAGCACAAAGCACAATATTTCGTGGGTGAGCGCGGGACGGAATAAATGCTAAAGAGCTGTCCGCTTAGGGGGACTGCGGTTTTTCTTCCTCCGTTTGATGTTTAACTACTACTTTGCGCTTCCATCTGCCTGTACGATAGTATATGTAAGCTGCAACAAATCCGAACAGCCATGCTACCGGAATTCCCCACCAGATGCCCACAGCTCCAAACCGGAGTGAAAGCAGGTGAGAGGCAGGAATACGAAGCAGCCACAAGGCTATGAGTGTGATAAACATCGGAATCAATGTGTCGCCTGCACCGCGCATTACCGCCTGGGTTACAAACATGGAAGAAAATACCACATAGAATGAACTTACGATCACTAAATAGTTGTAACCGATTTCAATAACTTCCTGGTTGGTGGTAAATATCCCCATCA
>SKTQ01000189.1 GCA_007122505.1 Bacteroidales bacterium
ATAAAAATTGCCGGCTGTCGTTGACGTTTCAACCTAATCCTTAAAATAAATGAGAAAAAGACTACACCTGCCATTGCTTCTGATCTGTTTACTGACCGTTTTTCAGTCAAAAGCAAACAACAATGAAGACCGTTTAGCGGAGCGGCTTAAGAAACATGTCAGCGTGCTTGCATCCGATACCCTTGAAGGCAGGGGTTTAGGAACCAAAGGAAAGATAAGGGCAAAACAATACATTGCAGAGCAGTTTGCGAACATTGGCCTTGAATCATTTAGTGAAGACTATTTTCAACAGCTTGATCTTCGCATTGGGTTAGCCAGGGTACCTGCCACCAATATCATCGGCTACCTTCGCGGTTCAGACCTTGAGCTGGCTGATGAATATATAGTTATTGGTGCACATTATGACCATTTGGGGTATGATTATTTTGATGGTGAAATGTTTATTTTTCCGGGTGCTGACGATAATGCTTCCGGGGTAGCTGCCATGATCGAAATCGCTGCTCATTTTGCCGCGAATCCGGGATCACATGCCAGAAGCCTAATCTTTATTGCTTTTGACGCGGAAGAAAGCGGTTTGCTCGGTGCACGAAGGTTTGTTGAAAACTTTGCATATGTGGATACCGACAACATCAGCATGATGTTTAGCCTCGATATGGTCGGCATGTATGAAGCCAACCGGGGACTTCATCTTTTGGGAATGGGCACGCTGGATGATGGTGAGCGTATAGCGAGGGAAGTTGCCGAAGCAACCAACACCAGGCTCAGAAGACTCACCGATGAAGTTCCGGGAAGAACAGATACCTGGCCATTTGGTCAGTTAGGAATACCTTCCGTACATGCTTTTACAGGAACCAGATCACCCTATCACCAACCTGAGGACACCTATGATTTGTTAGATTACGAAGGGATGGCAACCGTGACGGTTTTCCTGCAGTCGCTGATCCGGGTTTTATCCGATGAGCCGGTGCTGAAACCATCAGATTCGTTTGAACGCATTCAGGATCCTGCTGGATTGCACTTAAGCTATGGGCTTAGTGCGCACATCGGAAGCAGCTACCATAGCTACCCGGATGAATTCTTCCGGGCGAAAAATCTCTTTGCTGCAAGCTTCGGATTCTTTGTGCAAGTCAACGCAGGAAACAAACTGGCTTTGCGTCCCGAATTTTTGTACGATTATCACGGAAGCCAGTCAGCCGAAGGACAATACCGTATGCACTCACTGACCATACCATTCAACCTGATCTATTTCATGGGAGGAAGTGCTACAGATGGATTTGTAAAACTATATCCCCTTGCCGGAGGTTATTTCAGGTACAACCTTTCAGGAACAGATGGCGGAGAGTCTTTGGACCTGGGTGACCTGCATCCGGCCAGCGAATGGGGGATCAACGCCGGAATCGGATTGCAGGTGATGAGGTTTTCAGTATCTTATACCCGGCGATGGGGCCTTACGAATATTTCGCCATTCCCGGAGACGGATATATATTTCAACGGTCGGTATTTTAGTATTGGTTACCGGTTTTAGGCAAGGGGGTGATATTTGAGTAAGTAGATAGTAGGCAGTAAGCAGTAGATAGTAAGCAATAAACTGATAATTAGGTCAGTAAAAAAATAGATTCAGTAAATTCTCGGTTGGGTTTTAAAAACATTTGAACATTAATCTTTGCGGGCTTATTTTTTTTGAGGCCTTTGGGTGAAACAATTTATTCCTCGCAAAGCCCGCAAAAGAACAAGACACGCAAAAAGCGCAAAGAAGATAGAAGGTGCAAGCTTAACCCAAACCCTAACTTATTGACATTTAGACATCTTGACTTTTCGACATTTCGACTTTTCGACATTTTCACCTCTTCCATGCCGGTTAAATAAAAAACAAAGCCACACCGGTTACGCTGATAATGGCACCCAACAGTTCTTTCCAGGTAATTTGTTGCTTATAAAGCAGGTAGGTTGCAGGTAAAATCAGAATGGGGGAAATGGACATGATGGTGGAAGCGATACCTGTGGCAGTGTATTTCACGGCTATTAAACTCGATGTGACACCCAAAAAAGGCCCGAATACCGCACCCAGGAGCATCAGCCAAAGGGCTATCTTGTTGTTGAGTGCAATTCCGACTGCTCCCCACTTTTTAAAAACATGAATAACCACGGCAAAGCCGATGATACCAGCCATAACACGAATCTGGGTGGCAGAAAATGCATCATAGTCCTGCATGCCATATTTACTGAGAACCAGACCCACTGCTTGTCCCAATGCGCCCAAAAGGGCAAATACAATTCCAGTTGGCGGAATCGATTCAGGCAGTTTACCCCGTGGGCTTTTCTTACCGCGTTTGTGCAGGATAACCATTCCTATACCAGACATGGTTAATGCCATACCGCCCAAATGTATCCAGGCAAGGGTCTCCCCCATCATCAGCCAGCCAACGAAGGCTGCAATGGGAGGTACCAGCGTCATGATCAGCAACGACAGTCTGGAACCGATAACGGTAAATGCCTTGAACAGAAACAGGTCACCGATAACAAATCCAACCAGACCGGAGACAGCGAGCCAGAACCATTGATGGGATGTGGCATCGACAGGAAATGGCATGTCGCGCACAATCCATGAAAACATCCCTATGAGAAAAAATGCCATGACCAGCCGGATAATGTTTACCGGTATGCTCCCTACCTTACGACTGGCTGCCTCAAATGTTATGGCGGTGATTGTCCAGCAAACCGCTGTTGCAAGGGCTGCCAGTTCACCAACTCGGAATTCCATGATCAAAATATTTCGCGCGGCAAAGGTACATATATTTCATCGAGATC
>SKTQ01000028.1 GCA_007122505.1 Bacteroidales bacterium
AGGAAACATCAGCAAAATCCGGGATAAGCCATGCAAAGCTCCGGTGCATGGTCGAAAATTCAAGGAGCTCAGGTAAGCGTCCGGAATGCCTTTCGCCAAGGCCTTGCCGAAACCCCAATGAAAGGCTAAGCATGTAGAAAGCACTTTTGCTGCTTGTTTGGACGAGGGTTCAAATCCCTCCAGCTCCACAAGTATTTAACCCGCGGACAGTTTTCCAACTGCCGCGGTTTTTTTTTGACAATGAACCAAATGATTTTCAATGATCAATTTTCGATTTTCGATTTTCGATTAAAATAGATAATGACAGGGTGAAGCGCAAATAACGGGAAAAAATGGAACGCGGATCACACAGATCGCCTGCGGCGAACGCGGATAAACATAGATTTTTTCTTTTATCCGCGATCATCCGCGTTGCTTGCATCCGCGTCATCCGCGTTCAAACAGATAAAACAAAAACAACCCCTGCTCTTCAAACAAAGATTTCAAAATTAGGTTTGTATTACAAATATTCTTACATTTACGGCAAATTTAAAATATATCATCTTGAATATATAGTTTTCACTGTACATGCTTTAAAACCCAAAGCATTTCAGTGAATAAAGGATTGAAGTTTTTGTGACGCAATAAGTGGTTGTTATTCATATATAACAACTTATAGAAATGTAAACTATTCATTAACAATGCTTCTACATTCATTTAAATAGGATATGTAAGAATAGATATATGAAAGAACCGATACACAACCTGCGCTGGTTTAAGAAGCTGGTAGCCAATTCACAAGATCTTATTGCCATTTTGAATGAACAAATGGAGCTGGTATTTATCAGTGAGTCCTGTGAAACCCTGCTGGGCTATAAAAGCAAGGAGTTCACAGGAAGAAAAGGATCTGATTTTTTTTACACAGCTGACCTTAACCGCTTGGTGGAAGGCATTGAAAGCACACGAAACGATCCGGGACATCATCACAAAGGCAGATACAAAGTAACGCACAAAAACAAGTCATCGGTTTACCTGGAATTAATCATCACCAACTTACTGCACGATCCCGATATTCAAGGATTTGTCATCAATGCTCATGACGTCAGTGACCAGCATCAGTCGGAATTGGCCCACATACTATTTGAGAAAAAGCTGGCGACCTCCGAACGAAAATACAGGGGCCTTTATGAGTCGGTCGGGGATGGCATTGTGGAAACGGATTTGAATGGCTGCATCAGACATGCCAACCGTGCTTTTTTGGAAATGCTCGGCTACGATAAACTGGATGATCTTACCGGTAAATACTACCAGGCAATCACACCCGAAAAATGGCAGTCCGCAGAAGCCATCATAGTAAAAAACAAGATCATGGAGCGGGGCTATTCCGATCTGTATGAAAAAGAATATATCCGAAAGGATGGCAGCCTGGTACCTGTCGAACTGCGGGTGTGGTTGATGAAGGAAGACGGAATACCCACCGGTATGTGGGGCATTGCACGTGATATCACAGACAGATGGGTGGCACATAAAAAACTTGAAGAGGCATACCGGCAGCTCGAACTCTTTAACCGCTACAAATCGGAAGAACGGGAAAAAGAAAGAAAGGCCATTGCTTCCACGATCCACGACGAGCTGGGCCAGGCACTGACCGCCCTGAAAATCGATATCGGCTGGCTGCTTGAGCACGCAGAAGCCACAGCAGAATGCAAAACCAGGATGAACAGCATGACCACCATAGTGGATGATGCCGTTGAAACGGTTCAACGCATATCGGCCGACCTGAGGCCCGGCATACTGGATGACCTTGGACTGGCAGCAGCCATCGAATGGTATTGTGAAGCTTTTGAGAAAAGAACCGGCATTGCATGCAAACTGGACCTGTGCTTATGCTCCATTGACAAAGAAGTGGAGCTCCCGCTGTTCAGGATCATGCAGGAGGCGCTCACCAACATAGCAAGGCATGCCGGGGCCTCAAAGGTGGAAATCATTCAGCAATGCGATGACCAGAACATTGAGCTGATCATTGAAGACGACGGGAAAGGCATTGACATAGAGCAGATCAACAGCAACAACTCCTTCGGGTTGATCGGCATGCGCGAAAAAGCTGCTGTTTGCGGAGGCGATTTCAGCATCATGCCTAAAGAGAAAGGCACCAGGATACAGGTGGTGATCCCGAAATCGTAAACCTGAAAGGGTATCTGCTGCTCAACATTATGTACGAAACAAAAACACCGGCCGCCATGAAAAAGATACTGATTGCCGACGACCATGCCATTGTGCGCGAAGGGGTAAAGAATATCATCAGGGAAATGCCGGATATTTCCCTTATTGATGAGGCAAGCGACGGTGTGGAAGCATATGAGAAAATCAAAAACGGGGATTACCACGTGGTGGTTCTGGATATTTCCCTTCCGGGCATCAGTGGCCTGGATATCCTTGGCAAACTCCGGTCAAACGACCGTTCGCCCGCCATACTCATACTGAGTTTCCACCCGCAGGAACACTATGCTTTGCGTTCATTCAAACTGGGTGCATCGGGATATGTGGTAAAAAATTCGGGGACGGCCGTTATCAGGGAGGCCATTCAAAAAGTTGCCGGCGGCGGCAAATATGTTTCACCTGATCTGGCCGAAAAGCTCATCTTTCAAGAGTCAGATAAAACCGGTGTCCTGCCCCACGAGCATCTCTCGCAACGCGAATTCCAGGTTATGATCAGGCTGGCTGCCGGACTCACCCTGACCGAAATAGCCGCCAAAGAATTTATTTCCGACAAAACCGTAAGCACCTACCGTGGCCGCATCCTCCGGAAAATGAACATGAAAACCAA
>SKTQ01000275.1 GCA_007122505.1 Bacteroidales bacterium
AAATTCAGGTTGATGATGGTTGATTTGTGTATTCTGAAAAACATTGGGTTGTCAATCAATTTTTCAAATTCACCAAGAGATCTTGTGGCCACAATCTTATCCAAACCTGAAAAATGGATAATGGTGTAGTTGCTGTCAGCTTCAAGGTACATGATATCAGGCACATGCACGATACGAAACCCGAACTGCTCTGCCACGGTGATGCGCTCAATAGCCTGATTGCCTTTACCCAGTTGCTTTCCCAAATTTGAAAGCGACTCTTCATATACCTGCCTCACCTCTTTTTTCTGCTTTCTCAGCAATAGGTAATGCAATGCCTTTTCAACCGCTTCCACCAGCTCGATGGCATTTACCGGTTTTAGCAGATAATCCACTGCACTTGCCTTTAATGCCTTCAGCGCATATTCCTGGTAAGCCGTAACAAAAATGACGGCATGGTTTTCTTTTTCAATAGAATTTAGAAAGGAAAAGCCATCCTCCCTGGGCATGGATATATCCAGGAAAATCAGGTCAACAGCATGTTGCCTTAGCAAAGCTCTTGCCTCCTCAGCCGAGGCAGCGCAACCCAATACCTCAACCTGCGGGCAATATTCGGCAACAAGCAGCCTCAAAGCTTCCCGAAGGTTGGCTTCATCATCAACAATAATAGCCTTAGCATGATTCATGGTATAAAGTTAAATAATATTGCAGTTGATTATTTACCTAATGAGCAAAAAGTTAGGTTGATCGAACCAGCGGTATGTTTGCCATTATGAACGGTATGGAAATAAGACTATACATAAACACAACATGGAGAAAAATTCTGATTCAGTAATTGTATCATCCTTGTCCAAAAGAAGTATCCATCCCGGCCCGCCCCGGAACTGCTTATCTCCTTGCCCGGCAAATATTATAAAACCCTGCTGCATCGGAGAATAATTAAACAGGTCGGAATTTTATATCCAAAAACAAAACAATATTTCTGTAAAGATTTATTTTTTTTGGTTATTCACCAATTTATTTTCGTAAAATTGCACCGGATTTAAAGTTGCATCATGTGATCTTTAACTTATTAATATTCAATTAATTTTATTTTTAATCTATTGAATGATGAAACAACTATTCTTATCATTGTGGGTGGCCTGCATCGTTTGCATCATCTTGCCCGAAGACCTTCATGCCCAGGTCAACCCTGATCGTATCCTAAGGAACACCAGGAACAGAACTGAGCGCAAGGTGGAAAAACGCATTGAAGACCGTATCGACAAGGCTGTTGACAAAGCCCTTGATGAGATCGAGGAAAGCATTGACGGTACAGGAAAAACGGAAGACAAGGCTACCGGCGCTTCCGGTGATCAGGGAGCAGCACAATCTGCTGCAGAATCCGGTAATGGTCAGCAAGCCGGAGAAACTGCCGGAGTTTCCGCTCCGGAACTGATCTGGGCCTCGTTCGATTTTGTCCCCGGGGATGTGATCATTTTTGAAGACAACCTCGAAGGGGAGCGCAACGGTGAATTTCCCAGCAAATGGGACCTGGTCAACGGTTCTGTTGAGAATGCCGTTTTCGGTGGTGAAAATGTCATTATGTTCCTCAACACCAATACCAATAGCGATGGTGGCATAGTACCCATGATGGCCAACAGTGAAGAAGACTACCTTCCGGATGAGTTTACCGTTGAATTTGACGCATATTTTGATAATCCCGGCAGAACTTACAGGGTTTTGTTTTATGACGGCAAAAACCAAAGGCGCTTGAATAACACGGTTAACCGCGGTAGCAATGCCCGAAACGACAGGGTGAGAGTACGTCAAAACTCTGCAGTTTTTGGACAAACAACCGGTTACTATCCAGGATTTGTTTCCAATACAAGTGAAAACCCATCCATGTCTGAGCCCGGATGGAGACGCGTCTCGATCTCTTTCAACAAAAGAGCGCTCAAGGTTTACCTCGACGATGCCCGGGTGCTGAACATTCCCAATATGGATTATAACCCACTGGGAATTACGATGGCATACCATAATCCAACCGGTGGCCATTTGGGCTACATTAAAAACATCCGCATTGCACAGGGTGCCGTGCCGCTTTACGATAAATTCCTGACAGATGGCAAGATCATCACCAACGGTATCCGTTTCGATGTGAACAGAGCAACCATCAGACCCGAAAGCATGGGTGTGATCAACGAAATTGTGCAGTTGATGAACCAACATCCGGAACTGAAGTTCAGTGTAGAAGGACATACCGACAGCGACGGTTCTGCCGATCACAACCAGCGTCTCTCTGAACAACGTGCCGAAGCCGTTGTGACGCAAATGGTGGCCATGGGTATTGCCGGTGATCGCCTCGTTTCGGCCGGACACGGTCAAAGCCGCCCCATCGCACCCAATGACAGCCAGGAAGGGAAAGCCCAAAACCGCCGGGTTGAGTTTGTAAAGATTTAATGTCTGAAAGACACACGTGAGATGCAGGGTGGCCATGGGTTAACATGACGCACAGATAACATCACTCATTCATTACTCATCACTTAAACTGCGCCGTTCGCATACCTCCCATGTAAAATGGATGGTTCGGATCAGGTGCAGTTTCTGTATCCGGTCACATGAATGTGCCCTCCAATACACTGGTTTCCAATAAACCTGTATGGCGAGCTGTGCATTTTGCGACAGTAATTTGAAATGTCCGGAAACAATAAGAAATCCTTGTATTTTCCTGTTGTAAATACACTCCGGTTATTGTTGTGAAACAATGAACAAATCATCAAAACTTTTTGTATGTTTGCCCATTCAAATCATCAA
>SKTQ01000123.1 GCA_007122505.1 Bacteroidales bacterium
CGGATGGTAAGATCCGAAATGGCAAACAAGATAAAAAAAGCCATGATGGCAAATCCCACCACCTTTGACGGTGGCGTGGTGAGTATGGGAGTTGCACCTTTCCCAAACAAAAATGCGGTATAGACCATGGCCAGGATCAGCAAGGGACCCATGGCAGGGTTGATGGCCACCAGCGGCTGAACCAGCATAAACGGTGTGTAGGCAAGCATGCATAAGGTAATGGAACGTTCAGGGTCAGGATCGCTCTGAAAGGCCTTACCAAGCCTTGATAGCAATATCCCGCCCAGCCACACGGAAAGTATGTAGGCGCAAAGACTGACGATAAATATCACCGAAAGCTGGTCACCCCGTAAAACCTGGCCGGCATTCAATGCCTGCATCATCTCCCGGACCATGCGACCCACAGCACCCAGTAAGAACAAAGGCATCCCATATGAAACAAATAAAGACCTCATTGCAGGAAGGTCTGCTGAAAATTCAGCAAAAAATCGGGCCGGTCTGAACAAAACTCCCTGAATAATTTGTAAATTGTTGCTCTTTTTCATGAAAACAGACATTTGCATTCGGATCAGCAAGCCAGACATTATGCCGGAGTCCGATCACGCGCCAAAATTAAGGAATTTTGCGGGCAATCATAAGAAAAGTTTCCCGGCAGGCCATGCATGTGTCCGGATAATATTGTGAACTTGCAGGAATATTTTAATCGTATAATCAATACAGCCAATGAATTGGGAAAGCTGGATCAGGGGTTTTGCAGATTATCTAAGGCTGGAGAGGTCTTTGTCGGAGCATTCAGTGGCTGCATACGTAAATGATGTGCGGAAGCTGGCAAGTTTTTGTTCCATGCAGGAGGAGCATAAGTCTCCTGTTTCCGTTGATCAGAATGACCTGTTGTTGTTTGTTGCATGGGTTCATAAACTTGGCGTATCCGAACGTACGCAGGCCAGGATCATTTCAGGCATACGCGCTTTTTATCATTATCTGATGATGGAAGACGCCATCACCGGCAATCCTGCCGCAAACCTGGATGCACCCCGCATTGGAAGAAAACTGCCGGAGTTTCTTACTATAGAAGAGGTCGAACGGATCATTGCGGCCATAGACCTCAGCGATCCGTTGGGCCAGCGCAACAGGGCCATTGTGGAAACATTGTACGGGTGCGGGTTGCGGGTGTCGGAGCTGCTGCAACTGAAAATATCGGATTTAAACACCGCAGACGAATTTATAAGGGTCACAGGAAAAGGCAATAAACAACGGCTGGTTCCCATAGGCAGGGAGGCTCTGAAGCATATTAACCTTTACCTGGACAGCAGCAGGAGAACATTGAACGTTGCCCGTGGTTTCGAGGATCATCTTTTTCTCAACAAAAGAGGCAAAGCATTGAGTCGCGTAATGGTCTTTACCATGATTAAAAAACTCACCCAGCGAGCCGGTATCAGAAAAAACATCAGCCCCCATACCTTCCGGCACAGTTTTGCCACACACCTGGTTGAAGGTGGCGCAGATCTGCGTGCCGTACAAGACATGCTCGGTCATGAATCAATCACCACAACCGAGATTTACACACATCTTAGCAGAGAATACCTCAAAGAGAATCTGCTTTCTTTTCACCCCCGGGCAAAGATCAGCGGCCGGCAACAATGAATAAGTCAGCTGCAATACCGTCGGCAAAGAATTTGCCCTCCCTGGTCAGGGTGAGTATTTTCCCTTTACGCATGATCTTCCCGCTCAGAATATGTTTTTCAGCAAGGCGGAGGAGCGAATCTGAAAACTCCCTGCCCCATTCATCATACACTTTCTGAAGATCACAACCCCATGAAGTGCGAAGTGAGGTCATTACATACTCGTTGCATGCATCGGCATCCGTCAGCTCCTCTCCTTCCCAAAATGGTATTCCCTTTTGCATGGTTTCTATATATACGGAAGTGTTTGCGGGATTCCAGTAACGATTGCCCGGCTTGTAACTGTGAGCAGAAGGGCCTAACCCAAGGTAGGGAACGCCTGTCCAGTAACTCACATTGTGCTGAGACTGGTAACCGGGAAGAGCGAAATTGGATATTTCATAATGCGCATATCCCGATTCTTCCAATATGTCGCACATGATATTGAATTGCCTGGCGGCTTGTTCATCATTAACGGCAGATACCTTCCCTTTCCTGATCATATATTCCAAAACCGTTTTTTTCTCCACGGTCAGGGCGTATGCAGAAATGTGTGGTATTTCCATATCAATCAACTGCCTCAGATTGGCCTCCCACATGGCGTCACTCATGCCCGGAATACCATAGATCAGGTCAACGGTGAGGTTGGTAAATCCAATCTTTTGTGCATTCCTGATACTTTGTACTGCCTGCACCGGTGAATGGCTCCGGTTCATAAACTGCAGGTCCGGAAAATGAAAACTCTGAACTCCTATGCTTAAACGGTTTATGGGTGACTGCCTCAACGACAGCAACTTTTCGTAGGTAAGGTCGTCGGGATTGGCCTCAAGGGTAATTTCTTTTACCTGTCCGGCCGGAAATACTTTCCTGATTCTTTCAAAAATGCGTATCAATTCCGAAGTATGCAGTAGCGAGGGGGTGCCACCTCCAATATATATGGTTTCAATATGTGTACTGCAACCCGGAGAAGGCAGATCGTGGAAATAATTCCGGCGCATTTCCGCCTCTTTTAGCAATGCATCAATAAATGCCAATTTGTTTTTTAATGAAACAGAAAAGTGGAAATTACAGTAATGGCAAGCCTGCTTACAAAAAGGGATGTGAATATATATTCCTGCCATGATAAAAAAGAATTTATAAAGGGGTCTGACGGCAATGAACGATATATTTCATATCATCAGAAAAACAAATGTAATAAAAACTCATATTATTGATGATTTTGAACTCACGCATAGCGAAAAATTAAACAAAAATTCATACATTTGAACGTTAACCAAAACCATTGCCATGCAAAAACAAGATCTGGGCAGCACTTCTGTTTACACCTTCGACCATCTTGCAAAATTTGACAACATCCTGCATTTTGTATCCACCAGGGATGGTGGCATGAGTGACCGGAACTTTTCGTCATTGAATGTGGGTTTCCACGTGGGAGACAACAATTTCAAGGTACTGCAAAACCGCCGCATCCTGGCAGATGCCCTTGGGGTGGACTTGCTAAAATTTACTTTTGCCAATCAGTGCCACAGCGCCAATGTAGCTGTTGTAAACGATACCGGCCGCGGAAAAGGTGCACTGGAAAAAGAAAGTGCGCTGATCAACACCGATGGAATGGTTACCAACGTGCAGAACATTTGCCTGGGCGTACAGATCGCTGACTGCGTGCCCATACTTTTATACGATCCTGTTCAACAGGTTGTTGCCTCCCTGCATGCAGGATGGAAAGGCACCCTGAGGAAAATTGTCAGGGAAGCCGTCTCAAAAATGATACAGCAATACGGAAGCAAGGCAGAAAATATCCTGGCGGGACTGGGACCATCAAACGGCCCATGCTGCTATGAAGTGGGCGACGACGTTTACCGTGAAGCAAAAGTCACCCTTGGCTCGCTTCTGAATATTATCAAACCTGCTGCGGACCGACCCGGAAAATATATTTTCGACCAGTGGGAAGCCAATATCCGGCAACTGAAAGAAGCAGGAGTAAAAGAAGAAAACATAGAACTGGCAGGGATTTGCTGCCAATGCGAAGACAGTAGTTTTTTTTCATCCAGGGCCGGAAACGGCGTTTCCGGAAGGTTTATGGCCGGCATTATGCTGAAGAAATTGCGGCACTAAATTTGATGGAGAATGATGGCCTCAATAGAGGTAAAAAACCAAACAACGAAACGATGAAAAATAACCTGACTGCCTGGCTGATTTTATTCTTTGCAATAAGCTTACAGGCTGAAAATGCCCCACAGTCATCCGGTTACGATGCGGGATCTGTTATGGTGACTTCGGCTGAAGCCGGAAACTCAATGGAAAACGCTCCCGGAACAGACAATGGCCTCATCCAAACCTGGAATCTCAGTTTTGATGTTCGGGATAATACAGGAACCTCTCTGGCGAATGCAGTAATCATTTTGAACGGCAAAGAAAACAAAGCCGGCAACTATCTTTTTCCCGAAATCCAAACCGGGGAATACCTTTACAAAATAATTGCCGATGGCTATTTTGAGAAAGAAGGTACCGTAACAGTAAATAAACATACCTCACTGATGCTTACCCTTACCCCCGACGAACTGCAAACAACAGTACCGGTTCAGGTAGAAACCAATGTTTATCCCAATCCGGCCAGGAATCAGCTGTTCATTGAAAGCAATATCAATATCCAGGAAATACGCCTGATTGACATCCTTGGTCAGATTGTTTACAGCATTCAGCTCAACGACAACCTTCATGAAATGGATGTACAGGGCTTCCATGCCGGAATCTATTTCCTGCAGGTTTACACAACCAATGACGTTGTAACACACCGGATACAGGTAACCAGATAAGCTCCGGCCCAAGAATTGACCAGACAAAGGACAGCATTTATTCTACCGGCAATTCCTTAAATTTTACTTGATTTTTTAAATGCAGATCATCAGGATTGATAATCTGCATTATTTTTGTATCCCAAAATACTGATGCACCCACAGGCAAAACAATAGGCCAAGATGACAGATACAGGCTCCCTGAAAGCGTTTTTACTGGAGAAATTTTTGAAATATGTGGCTGTTGATACCACCAGCAACCCCTTTTCCAGCACCTTCCCCAGCACTGAAAACCAGCTGGTCCTGGCCGACATGCTCGTTGCAGAGCTGAAGGCACTGGGTTTGAAAGATGCATCAGCAGATGAACACGGATACGTGATGGCCACATTGCCTTCCAACACCGATAAACCTCTTCCTGTTGTGGGATTTGTTGCCCACATGGATACCAGCCCCGACATGAACGGCTCCGGAATCAAACCCCTTATCCACCGCAATTATTCAGGAGGTGATTTGGTGCTCAACAAAAAGGAAAACATCATCATGCAGGTCCGTGAATTCCCAATTATGCTGGATTATATCGGTCAGACGCTGATCACTTCCGACGGAACAAGCTTGCTGGGAGCAGACAATAAAGCAGGCATTGCTGAAATCATGGCTACCTTAAGATACCTGTCGGAAAACCCCGGCCTGCCGCATGGACCAATAAAAATTGCTTTTACACCTGACGAGGAAATCGGCAAGGGTGCTGATCATTTTGATGTTGAGCGATTTGGTGCGGATTTCGCCTTTACCGTTGACGGCGGGGGTCTTGGTGAGTTACAATATGAAAACTTTAACGCCGCTTTCGCGAAAATTACCATCAGGGGCAAAAGCATCCACCCAGGTGATGCAAAAAACAAAATGGTGAATGCAGCATTGTTGGGTATGGAGTTCAATGCTATGCTTCCCGAAAGTGAAAGACCCGAACATACTGAAGGTTATGAAGGCTTTTTCCACCTGACAAGCTTTAGCGGTGCCGTTGAGGAAGCACGTTTGGAATACATCATCCGTGACCATGACAACAAACGCTTCCAAAAAAGAAAAAACACCGTACATCGCATTGCCGCCGGGATGAATGAGAAATATGGCAGCAAAACCCTGCATGTGGAGATGAAAGATCAGTACTACAATATGCGGAGTAAAATTGCCGATGTGATGCATATTGTATCGCTGGCAAGGGAGGCAATGGAAAGTGTCTCTGTAAAGCCCAGGGTGATCGCCATTCGCGGGGGCACCGACGGTGCCCGTTTGTCATACATGGGGCTCCCCTGCCCCAACCTGTTTACCGGTGGCCATAATTACCACGGCCGTTTTGAATTTATCCCACTGGAAAGCATGGAAAAAGCTACCCGGGTCATCATACGGATCATTGAAATGATCCCGGAAAAATATGGCTAAACCTGATCACGGGAAGTCCAATGCTTTCTCAACAGGGCAATGAGATCCACCAGTCGGCTGGCATAGGCGAATTCATTATCATACCATGCGATAATTTGAAGGAAGTCGCCACCGAGCACACGTGTGCTCAGTGAATCAAATACCGCTGAGTGGGGATTTCCGATAACATCACTGGACACAATAGGATCCTCACAATACTGGATTATTCCACCCAGGAGCCCCCCGGCCGCTTCCCTGAAAAGATCATTGACTTCTGCCACTGTAGTCTTTCCCCTGAGAATGGCATTTAACTCCACGAAAGAACCGTCGCTGACAGGCACACGGGTGGCCAAACCGTCGAAACAACCAGCCAAACCGGGCATCAATTTGTGCACTGCTTTGATGGCACTGGTGGTGGTGGGAATGATATTTTGATTGGCGCATCTGCCCCTTCGCAAATCCCTGTGGGGTCCATCCGTCACATTCTGGCTGTTGGTAAAGGGATGAACCGTATTCATAAAAGCACGATCAATTCCCCAGTACCCCTCAATCAATTGTAAGATCGGTGCAATACAATTTGTGGTACAAGAGGCATTGCTGATAATCTTCTGACCGGGGCGCAAACTGTCTTCATTGACCCCGATTACGATCATATTATCCAGATCTTGCGCCGGCGGACAAGAAAGTACAATGTTCCTGACACCCTCTTTCCCATGTTTTTGCAATGTTTCTCGCGTGACAAACAAGCCCGAGGCATCTACAACCACCTGCACCTCATGTTTATGCCAGGGAATATCTGAGGGGTCATGATACCCATATTTCCGGATTTTCCTGCCGTTGACCAAAATTTGCTGCTGATCTTCTTCTGCACCAACGCTTTGTCCGAATGCACCATGCACTGTATCGTATTTCAGCAGATGTACAAGCGCATGTAAATCCATGGGGTCGTTCACAACCAGCGTTTCCATATCATTCCGATGGTGTATCAGCCTGAATAACAGCTTACCAATTCTTCCAATACCGTTGATTCCAATCCTGATCTTTTCCATGATCCGGTTTTTGATGTGTTTATGAAGCTTACCGCTTTTAAAGGTTATTTACCCTATTAATACTTAGTAGCCGAACGCTTTTCCCTGATCCTAGATATCCAGATCCAGCCTGATCTGCCTCTGTTTATGGTCCGGCAATGATTTGTCCTTCGTCTTTTCATCCGCAGATTGCCGGTCTACTTCTTCCGCTCTATTCTCCTCTTCTGCAGGCTCTTCATGCACGATTCCATCAACAGAAGTTGGGTCTTCCCGGCTGCTATCCGGAATTTCTTCAGGCTGAACGTCTTCTTTTTCAGGCAGCGGCTCAAGCCATTCAATCCGGTTTATTTCAGTTTGTGAAACTCTTTTCCCTTTTGCCTTATATCCTTTCACACTAATAAACCCACTTACCTCAATCTCCTCCTCTGTTTTTTGCCTCCGGTCTGATTCAGGGTATGTAACCTTTAACCGGGGATATGCATCAATACTTATGAGCACGAGCTTATTACCTTCTTCTTCACCAACAAATCCTGTTTTTTTTCCGTTGATTTCCGGTTCAAAACGTTTGATATAATGGTAGTTTTGACTGGCGTCGAAGTAAACGGCTGTAATGATCAATCCGGGTTTGAGTTTACAAATGATGGCCGGATTCTCATCAAAGTGGTTGGAAAGATCAAAATTCATGACCCGGTAGTTGCCTGATGAAAATATGGCCAGGATTTTTTCATCACCTTTGAAATCGCCCAGGTATTTCCCGCGTTTTTCAGAATTGAGGCGCAGCACTGTATCATCAAACCAGATACCGATGGCTCCCAGGGTTGAAATACCTTCATCTTTCAATACGATTCGCCGCACCGGATGCTTGGTCAGGATGTTTCCTGTGGCTCCCCTGCCTTTGATCGCCAGGTCACTGAAATCCATATCAAAGACTGTCTTTTTCAGGCGCGCTTTGTGCCGCAGGTAAACGGTAACAACTTCTGCTTCCCCGTTTGGATTGGCGGTCAGATACAACACCTTGCTGCCTTTGGTACCTTTGGTCAGGTCATACTCCTTATCGCGGGTCACCCCTTTAACGGCAAAACGTTTCATAAAGCTTGCTCCGCCGGCACCGTCCCTGTAAATGGCATTATATATGGTACGCTCATCGTTGCGCTCAAATACCGCAATATGAATCACATTTTTACCGATGAACGACTTCTCCGTTACCTTGGTTACCATGTATGTACCGTCCTCTCTGAATACAATTATGTCGTCAAGGTCAGAACATTCGCATACAAACTCGTCTTTTTTCAGAGAGGTGCCGGCAAACCCTTCTTTACGGTTCACATAAAGCTTCTCATTGGCCACGGCAACGCGGGCGGCCTCAATGCTGTCAAAAAACCGGATCTCCGTTTTGCGCTCACGGCCGTTCCCATATTTCTTTTTAATGGCCCGGTAATATTGGATAGCAAACTCCACAATATGCTCAAGATGGTTAAGAGTCTCCCTCAGCCGCTCTTCCAGTTTATTGATTTCCTTGTCGGCCTTAAAACTGTCATATTTCGAAATTCGCTTGATCTTAATCTCGGTAAGATGAATAATATCATCTTTGTTGATGGGCCGGTAGAACTGATCCTTAAAGGGTTCCAGGCCCTTGTCAATGGTTTTGATCACCGCCTCCCATGTTTCACAGTTTTCAATTTTGCGGTATATGCGGTTTTCAATAAATATTTTTTCAAGACTGGCAAACAGCAACTGCTCGCGGAGTTCGTCCCTCTCTATTTCCAACTCTTTTGTAAGCAGCTCCAGGGTATGATTTGCAGATCTTTTCAGAACTTCATTGACGTTCAGAAAGCGGGGCTTGCCATCGTCAATCACACAGCAGTTGGGTGAGATGCTTACTTCGCAATCAGTAAACAGGTAAAGGGCATCTATGGCCTGATCAGGAGATATGCCTGGGGCCAGATGCACCACAATTTCTACATTTTCCGCTGTGTTGTCTTCGATTTTTCTGATTTTGATCTTCCCTTTGTCGTTAGCGGCCACGATACTGTCCATCAGGCTTACCGTGGTAGTTCCGAAGGGGATCTCAGTGATCACCAATGTTTTCTTATCCTGGATTGATATTTTGGCCCGGATGCGCACCTTGCCACCCCTGAGGCCTCCGTTGTATTTTGAAAAATCTGCATAACCTCCCGAGTGAAAATCCGGAAGGATGTCGGGTTCTTGCCCCTGGAGGAAGGCGATACAGGCATCGATCAGTTCAATGAAGTTGTGCGGCAGTATTTTGGAGGCGAGACCCACTGCAATGCCTTCCACTCCCTGTGCCAGCAAGAGGGGGAATTTGACGGGCAGTTGCAGGGGTTCTTTGTTTCGCCCGTCGTAGCTGGGCTTCCATGTGGTGGTTTTGGGATTGTACAGCACTTCCAGGGCAAACTTCGATGGCCTGGCTTCAATATATCTTGGAGCGGCGGAACTATCGCCGGTGAGGATGTTTCCCCAGTTACCCTGGGTATCGATCAACAAATCTTTTTGGCCAAGCTGCACGAGGGCATCACCGATGGAAGCGTCGCCATGGGGGTGATACTTCATGGTGTGGCCGATGATATTCGCTACCTTGTTGTACCTGCCGTCGTCCAGTTCTTTCATGGCATGCAGGATGCGACGCTGAACAGGTTTTAATCCATCGAGGATATCCGGAACGGCGCGTTCAAGAATAACGTATGAAGCATAATCAAGAAACCAGTCCTGGTACATACCCGAGAGCCTGGCCACGGGCTTACCATCATTGCCGCCACCGTCAAAAGGAAGCATGTTGTCCGGCTGTTTCTCTTCCGGCGCAACTCCTTCATTCACACGATCATCACCTTCATCAGGCCCTGTGTTCATATCATCATATATTTCCTCTTCATTGATCATATTATTCTTATCTCATTTTTTCTTTAAGGATGATTATTTCCAGAAACGAAGGATCAGTACTTCAAAAAGCAAAAACAGCAACGCCAGTATCACGAATAACCGCCACAACTGCCGGCCCATGGCCATTTCATGCAGCACCTGGTCCAGGGGCTTGTCACCTGCATCCACTACCTGGACTGAAGTAGCCTGCAAATCCGCAAGGAGGTTCTGCAGCTCGCGTTCTGTATATGCGTCCAGTATCGATTCACGCCGGTCATAGTTAAACGACAAGCCGCCAATTTGTTCGTCTCCCAGCATAAGTATATAGTTTTGGGCCCGGCTGATCTGGTCATGGAAAAACAATTGCACCTGGTTGCCTGATCGCCGTTGTTCGGGGATTACTTCAAACTGGTCTCTTTTGAGCCTGTACACCTGATCGGTTTGTGCACTCCGGCGGCGGGTGATAACTGGTTTCCCATCACCGATGGTGTGGTAAGGGGGCTGCATATAACCGCTTTGCAGCGCAATATTCGCCATTACCGGTACAAAAAGTGAGTGTCGCTGGAAGTTACTGAAGGCATCATCAAGTGGCACTGCCGAAAGAAACACCCTTCCGTTGCCAACCGGATATGAAGCGAGGAAAGGCAGCCCATTCTGCAGCTGAAGGATGTTTTCTCCCATGGAGCCTATGGTCCGGGAAATGGCATAATGTTGTGAAACCCTTGGCAAATCTACATTTTCAGGCAAATGCTCAAAAACACCTTCAAAAACGGC